>DESW01000022.1 GCA_002361425.1 Candidatus Saccharibacteria bacterium UBA3304
CGTCGACCACGGCAAGACCACGCTTGTTGATGCACTCCTCAAGCAGAGCAATACTTTCCGCGAAAACCAGGCAGAGATGGGTCAGACTCTTATTATGGACTCTGGTGACCAGGAGCATGAGCGCGGTATTACGATCACTGCAAAGCAGACCGCAGTTCACTACAACGGCTACAAGATTAATATTATCGATACTCCAGGCCACGCCGATTTCTCCGGCGAGGTTGAACGTACGCTTAATATGGCAGACGGTGTACTTCTTATTGTTGATGCCCAGGAAGGCCCAATGCCACAGACCAAGTTCGTGCTTCAGAAGGCGCTCGAACTTAATTTGACCCCTATTGTCGTTATTAACAAGATTGATAAGCCAGCTGCACGTCTTGGCGAAGTTGAGGATGAAATTGCTGATTTGTTCCTCGAGCTCGCTACGAACGAGGCTCAGCTCAAGTATCCAACCTACTACGCAATTGCCCGCGATGGTAAGGCTGGTAAAACACCAGAACTTGATAACGATCTTCATGTTATCTTTGATGCAATTATTAACGAAATTCCAGAGCCACAGGTAGATCCTGACGATTCTAAGGGTGCTCAGCTTCTTGTTGCTGCGCTCGCAGCTGACAGCTATCTTGGTAAGTATTCCATTGGTAAGATTTTCCGCGGTAAGCTCAAGAAAAATGAAGCTGTTACTATCATGAAGACGAACGGTGAAAAGATTCGTGGCAAGATCGATAGTCTCTATACTTATCGTGGTCTTGGCCGCGAGGAGACAACTGAGGCAATTGCTGGCGATATTGTCGCATTGGCAGGTCTTGGCGCTGCTTCGATCGGCGACACGATTGCTACTGGCGATAATCCAGAAGCGCTTCCTACGATCGAGCTTGAGGCTCCGACCCTCTCGATTTACATTGGTCCGAACACTTCGCCACTTAAGGGTCGCGAAGGCGAATTTACGACTTCTCGTCAGATTGGCGATCGTCTCCAGAAGGAGCTTGAGACGAACATTGCGCTTCGTCTAGAACCGCAGGGCCTTGGCTATAAGGTCTCCGGTCGTGGCGAGCTTCACCTTTCTGTTCTTATTGAGACTATGCGCCGTGAAGGTTATGAGCTTGAAGTTGGCCGCCCAGAAGTTGTCTATAAGGTTGAAAACGGCGTTGAGATGGAGCCAGTTGAGGAGCTTACGATTGAGGTTTCTCCAGAGTATGTCGGTGCCGTTTCGCAGGAGCTTGGCGTCCGCAAGGCAGAGCTCGTTTCTCAGGAAATGACCACTTCTGGTAGTACTCGCTTTGTCTACACGATTACCACTGCCGCTTTGATTGGTCTTCGTAATAACTTGCTTACTGGCACGAAGGGTACGGCTATCATGAATACTTTGCCAAAAGGTTACCAGCCGGTCACTTCGCATTATCAGCAGGAACGCAACGGTGCGCTCGTTGCTTCTGAAGCAGGTCAGAGCACCGCTTATGCACTCGATGCTGCTCAGGCACGTGGCGTGCTTTATATTCCACCTCAGGTAGATGTCTATCAGGGCATGATTGTTGGCCTTTCCAAGAAGGATGAGCTCGACATCAACGTTTGCCGCGAGAAGCAGCTTACGAACATGCGCACGCACGCATCCGATGGTGCAATTCAGCTTACGCCACATACGCAGCTCAGCCTTGAGCAGTGCTTGGATTTCTTGATGGAAGATGAGCTTCTTGAAGTTACGCCTAAGTCTCTTCGCCTTCGCAAGAAGGAACTAAATCCTACGATGCGCAAGCGCCAGCGCAATCATATGGCTTAAGCTTATTGAACACTAGATTTACTCACGAAAGTATAATATAATGCAGGGCAGAACAGCCCATTGGGCTCGCTCTTTTGCTTATTTTGATTTCGTGGGCGATTGGTGATCTATTACGCTTTAAGCTTTTGGGGATGAAACAAAAGGGTTCCAAGGTATCTGACAGCATGCAGCAATAATAAGTTTTCATACACCGCCTTCTATAACAGAGATATATAATTTTGCAAATAGCCGGGTAAGTAGTGGCGAGCGAAAACTCGGTAGTCTCCAAAATAAACGAAATCAAAACTAAGCCTCCCTGGCGGGATTCTTCGGAATCCCGCCTTTTTCATGCTCGTGCTTGCATATCAACAGAGGTGGATGCATAATAATTTTATCTAGAGCACTGCTGCAAAAGCGTATTTCTGCGAAAGAAAGGAAGGTGGGCGCTATGTTTGTGTTGGCACTTTTAAAAAATGTTGGTTGGTTTGCTTTATCATTTTTCTTAGGTCTTTTTACTATTGTCTTGGTCTATAAGCTATTTATGGTCTTCTTTGGCTACACTTGGTCCGTGCGAGCGATCAGTGTATATCTTGATAATCACGGGAGGGGAAATCGGAAGGAGGAGAATTTCCGCGCTGTTTGCGTAGATGCTTTTACGCGATTAATGTGGATTCTTGTCTTTTCGATAATTGCTATCGTGATGGGATGTTTATTCCTGCCGAACCTGGCTCTGAAAGTCGGTCTCATCGTTGCAGTAGTCTTTTTCTTTATTTTAATTGGATGGATAGAGCTACATTATTCGATTAGAATTGGCCGCTTAGCTAGCGTTGACGACGAGGGGCGAGTAGCCTATTTCGAAAACCTCGATGGCGTTGAGGAACAAGACGTTTTTAGCTTTACCTATGACTGTGATGATAACCGCGAATATCTCCGCGAAAATATGAAGTATATCGTGGTTGATTTTGTGCATTATAAGATGTTTATTATAGCCGACAAGTATGAATGGGGGAGTAATTTATGATGAAGGTCTTGCTGATTTGTGGCATCATTGGATCGGCTGCGGCCGGCTTCTTCTTCTCAGGATTAATCGTGGTATTACTGATGGAAAAATTAGGATACGATTGGGCCTTAGCACTGATGATTGGCTATGTTAGAAAGCTAGACGTCGGACGTTTTCGGTTCAACGAAGAGACTGGGAGGCAGGCGGTCGCTGTGAATATTCAGACGAGAGTAGTGTTTACGCTGGTCTGGTATGCGCTGATAGCGCTTGTTTTATTAGCTATAAGCATGGCTTCTGGTAGTGTACTGGTGGCAATAATGCTGTTCGCAGCCAATGTCGGATTGCTCATCAATTGTCTCTTTGCGATTGTCGGTGAATATAGTATTTGGCCGATGCTAATGCGCTATGAGGGATTGGATGAATCTAGGCAATTGTGTTTCAAAACAATAGTTTGCGGTAAAGATGAATGTGATGGTGACGATGAGATGTTTTTCGGCCTTGAAGAAGCTGAGGAATTATATGATATTGCCAGGAGAGGTGATATCGTAGTCGTTTTCGTCCCGCCGACCGGCGACATGATCTACGACGTAGTGTTGTAGGGAAGAGAACCCAGGGAGTTAACCCCTGGGTTTTTCATGTATTAAAATATTTTTAAGAAAATGCAAGTGCAGGGAAGTGAATATTGTAAAATATACAACGATTTTGTCAAGGCCGGTTGCGTTCGGTTTGTATAAAATATTTCCGTGAAAATGCAAGTGTGGAAAAAACGAAAGCGAAATAATTTTTTGTTCGGTTTTACCTCTGTTATTTCCTGCATTTTTCCACCGTATTGTGAAAAACTAGCTAAAAATGGGACTTGAAATTTCCTGAAAAGTTGTTTATGCTTAGGACAAGTGGAAACAAAAACAAAAACCACGAAATAAAAACAAAAATAAGTATTAACGATTGACTACACTACAATGCAGACAACACAATACACTGAAGATCAATCGCAACAGTATCAGATTGTTACTCTTTTGAAGCGCAAATAGCTTATTTTTGGCAGCACATTTACATAGTTCGAACCCGGTAATCGAGGAGTTTTGGGCGCGTTTAGGATACGCGAAACAGAAACTGTATGTACATTCAACACAAATACACACCTCCCAAACAAATAACTCCACCTCACACAAATTAAGTCTCTCAACTCCGTAACAATATGCTGGCTATACGTCATCAGGCAGTTATGGAATCTTAAATGTGTTAAGGAACTAACATAAACAACAAAAAACACAAAAACCTGAAATTTCTCGATTAGCGGGCTCGAACGAAGTATAATGAAGAAATGAATGAAGTTCATATTCCAGTATTATTATCGGACGTGATTAATATGTTGTCCCCCAAAGAAGGTGAAACTTATTTGGATCTAACAGCAGGATATGGTGGGCACGCAGATAAAATTTTGGAAGTAACGCGGAATTATAATGGGGCGGTCCTGAATGACCGTGATCAGAACGCGATCAATTTCCTAGAGGCGAAGTACCTAGAGGTGAAGCCGAAATTGATGCATGATGATTTTTATAGTACGGCGCTACGACTTGTGGAGAGTGAAAAAAAGTTCGATATGATTTTGGCTGACTTCGGCGTTTCTTCACCGCAACTAGATATAGCGGAAAGAGGATTTTCCTTTGCAAAAGAGGCTCGTTTGGATATGCGAATGAATAACGAGCAGGATTTGGACGCATGGACGATTGTTAATAAGTGGAGCGAAGGAAAACTAGCGGATATTTTTGAGCGCTATGCTGAAGAACGTAGCGGCCGAGCAAAAATGCTTGCGCGCGAAATTTGTATGCATCGCCCTATTAACACGACGACCGAGCTTGCCGAATTAATTCGGTCTAAGTCGCCATATTCGCATACGCATCCAGCAACGAAGATTTTTCAAGCAATTCGGATTGTAGTAAACGACGAATTGGGGATTATCGAGCGAACGTTGCCACTTCTACCAAAATTGCTGAATCCTGGCGGTAGAATTGCGATTATATCTTTCCATAGCCTAGAGGATCGACTCGTCAAAGATTTCTTTAAAGACGAAAGTAGCAAAGGTTTTGAGTCGACACTAAAAGTACTTACGAAGAAACCAATAGTTGCGGACGACACAGAAATAGTTAATAACCCACGCGCACGGAGCGCAAAACTTAGGGTGGCTGAGAAGATTTAAATCTTGATAGTGCCCTAGTGGAGTGAGACGGGCGCTATCGTAAAAATAAAAACAAAAAAAGGAGCAAAATAAAATGGCAAAGATCATTGTTGCTAGCCGCAGCCGCGCACAGCAAATCAAAGTTAACTTCCGCTAAGGCTATAGGCCTCGAGCCTATAGCTTTTGCTAGAAAAAAATCGAAAGACTTAATCTATTACATGCCCCTTTTGACCGGGGGTACCGAATAGGTGAAGTTGTTCGGAGTGTGTAAAAAATTTTTGACCTTCTTTGGTAAGGGAGTTGGGCGTTTATCTCTTGTCGCCCAACTTACCGCCAAAGCTCTACTGAAACAAAAATAAAAAGGAATAGTAATTTTTAATGTCAGCATATATTGCAACTCGAAGACAGAACATGACTTCTAGTTCAGCTACTTGGATCCGTAATCACAATGCGGTGCGTCACGATGCGAAAAGGCAGCTGGGTCCGATTAGTCACATTCTAGTGCTATTAGCAGTAGTGTGCCTTATCGGCTTGCTTGCGCTGACGCAGAGTGCCAAAGTGGTACAGTATGATCTTGGTATTGCGGAAGCAAATAGCGAGATTTCGAACCTAGAGGCACAGCGAGACGCGCTCGCGGTTGAGAATGCGAAAATCACCGCAGCGGCAGCCGGCGAAGAGACCAATAAAGTCGCTTCGACGATGGTTGATGCTAATAGTAATGCGGAATTTGTTAGCGAATAATAACTATTGTTTGTGTTTTGCAAAAATACACCCAAATTACAGGGTGTATTTTTGATATAATATGGTTATGTATAATCGCGAATTGCGGTATTTTTGGCTGAAGCTCGTGATTGCCGGTATGGCGATGGTTTTTGTGACCACGCTTTTCTTTATTCAGATTGTCGAACATGATCAGCATGTACGTGACGCAAATGCGATGCGCGTGAAGCAGTATGAGCTTCTCGCTAAGCGTGGGCAGGTCTACTTTATGGACGGGAAAGATAATGTTTCGCCGGCGATTATGAATGAACGCACTTGGACGATTTTCGTCGACCCGAATTTTATTATTAAGAACGCTGGCTCGAATGGTGTTTTGTCAAAAGAAAAAGTTCAGGAAAAACTAACGGGAATTCTTGGCGACAAAATGGTCACGACTTGGGATAAAGTCTGGGCAGATGAAAATAATATGTATGTTGAAATTGCGAAGCATGTCGACTATGATATGGCCTCGAAGATTAAGGAGTCTGGTTTGCGCGGTGTTGGTCGTAAGGAGACTTCTCGCCGTGTTTATCCGAATGGCTCGCTTGGTGCGCAGTTACTGGGCTTTACGAATGCAGAGGGTGTTGGTTCTGGCGTAGAGGGCGCATTAAATGAGCGTTTGTCTGGCAAGAACGGTATGCTTAAGACCGTTACGGATGTTAACGAAATTCCGCTTTCGGTTGGCGACGAGAATATTGAGATTGCTGCTCAGGACGGCGAGAATATCGTTTTGACGATTGATGAAAATATTCAGCGCGAAGCTGAGAAAGTTTTGAAGAAGGCAGTAGAGAATCATAAAGGCGGTATTAGTGCGGCGAGCGCCTTAATCATGGAGCCGACTACTGGCAAAGTTTGGGCGATGGCAAATTACCCAACTTATAATCCAGGTGAATATTGGAAGGAGAAAGACGCGAATGTTTATGTGAACCGTGTTTCTGAAACTCCATATGAGCCAGCTTCAGTCTGTAAGCCATTTACTTATGCGACGGCAATTAATGAGGGTAAGTTAAACCCGGATGAAACTTATAGTAATACTGGCAAAACGGAAGTAGGAAACCGTGTTATTAATAACGCGTACGGTACGGCAACGCGTAATGGCGTGATCACGTTCCGCAAGGCGCTTGATTATTCTTTGAATACGGGTAGCGTTGAAGTTCTGCGTAAAATGGGCGATGGCAAGAATATCACAAAGGCAGCGCGCGTAACGCTTTATAACTATTTGTACGATAAGTTTGGTTTAGGCCAGAAGACTGGCTTTGAACTATATGAAGCGAAGGGCACGATTATTAGTCCAGACGATCCTTCTGGCGAAGGCAATGCGATTCGTTACGCTAACATGACCTTCGGTCAGGGTATGAACCTTACAATGTTGCAGGTAGGCGCTGCATTTTCTTCGATGATTAATGGCGGCAACTATTATGCGCCGACCGTAATTGCGGGGAAGTATGAGAACGGAAAATTGATTCCGGCTGAGAAAAAGTCGGTTGTACGCAGAACGATTTCGGCTGGCACGAGTGCAGAAATGCGTAAGATGCTCCAGGAAGTGCGTAGCGAGAACGGCGGACAGAATGATCCGGCAGGTTATCGTGTTGGCGTAAAGACTGGTACGGCAGAAACGATTAATCCTAAAACGGGTGCTTATTGGTCTGGTAAGACGAATGCAGGCGCGCTTGGCTTTGGCGGTTCTAACAGTGACGGCGCCTTGCCGAGCTATGTAATTATGGTAAGATTAGATGGAGAGACGCTACTTTGGGGTAGCTTGGATGCGATTCCAGTATTTACGGAATTAAGTAACTACATGCTCCAGTATTTAAGGATAGAGCCAAAATAGAAAGGAAGAAATGCTACTAAACGATATTAATGCAAATATAGGTTATGAGCTAGTTTTGGCACTAGGCGCGTTTTTGCTATCGATGTTTTTGACACCGATTTACACGACTTTTGCTTATAAACACAAACTCTGGAAGCGTCAGAAAACCGTAGATATTTCTGGTAAGAAATTAACTGTCATGAACAAGCTTCATGCAGAGAAGATTAAGCGTCATTTTCCAACGATGGCTGGCATGATTATGCTGGTTGTTGTGCCGCTAGTTGTGATTGTTTGTAATTGTTTGAATCGTGGCCAGACTTGGCTTGCGCTTGCGGCGTTTGTAGGTGGTGGCGTGATTGGCCTAATTGATGATGCGATTAACTTGTTTGGCAAGAATGCAGCAGCTGGTTTACGCGCACCAGTGAAGTTTGCGATGATTACGGCGCTTGGTATTTTCCTTGGTTGGTTCTTCGCGGTAAAGCTCGGTTGGACGAGCATTGAAGTGCCATATGTCGGTGTATTCAATATTGGCGTTCCAGCAATGATTGCATTGTTCGCGTTTGCAGTAGTTGCAACTGGTAATGCGGTCAATATTACGGATGGTATGGACGGCCTTGCGGGCGGTCTTGCAATGATGGCATATGGTGCATATGGCGTAATTGCACTCTTGCAAGAGCAGTGGTATCTCGCCGGCTTCTGTTTTATCGTACTCGGCGCATTACTTTCTTATATTTGGTTTAATGTCTATCCAGCACGCTTCATGATGGGCGATACCGGTTCCTTTGCGCTTGGCGCAGGCCTTGGCGTTGTCGCAATGAATACTAATGCATTCTTCTTGCTTCCAATTATCGGCTGTCTGTTTGTGATTGAGGCTGGCAGCTCACTTTTGCAGATTTGTTCGAAGAAATTCTTCCATCGTAAGATCTTTATTTCTGCACCGATTCACCATCATTTGCAAGCAAAGGGTTGGGAAGAGAGTAAGGTCGTGATGCGCTTCTGGATTATTGGTGGCGTAGCGGCAATGCTCGGTATTTTCTTGGCAATGGGTGGGGGCATAATTAGCTAATGCGAAAACATAAGACTGACAAAATAATCGCTCTATTGGTGATTATTTTGATGCTAATCAGTCTTGTGATTGTCTATGCAATTGGCGGTCGTGTTGCAGTTGCAAATAACGTAGCAAAAGGGAAGCATTTTAGCGATTTGTATTTCTTTACTCACCATGCGGTGACGATTGGCGCGTCGATCGTTGCGATGATTATTGGCTACAAATTGCCGTACAAATTGCTAGCAAAGATCGCAAAAAAACTTTTCTGGATTTCGGTCGTTCTATGTCTAATGGTGACAATTCTTGGTCGTTTAAATGCGCCGATTGTGACTTGTGACCTTGGTGCGTGCCGCGCATTTTGGGTGCCAATAGTAAGCGCCGGTTTTGCGCCAGTCGAGTTGTTGAAGATTAGTGCAGCGCTATATGGCGCATACCTTATTAAGACGCGCAGGCAGGATGGTAAGCTTGATAGTAAAGAGTTCTGGGTTCCATATGCAACAATTTTTGCATGTACTGCAGTATTCGTAGGCGGCTTCCAGAAAGACCTTGGTAGTACGGTTGTAATTTCAATGATGCTTGCAAGCATGGCTTTAGTTGGTGGCGTGCCAGTAAAGAGCCTCGTGCTTGCTGGTTGCGTTTTGCTATTGTCGGCTGTGGTATTGATTGCAGTAGCACCACACCGTATCGCGCGTATTTCTGGCTGGGAAGGTGACGGTGATAGCTATCACTTGGAGAGCTCAATTATTACGTTTGGTACGGGCGGTTTGACTGGTCTTGGGTTGGGGAATAGTATTCAGGCGTCGGGTTACCTGCCAGAATCCTTAACAGACTCAATCTTTTCGATTGTAGGTGAAACCTGGGGTTTCATAGGTGCATCGCTAGTCGTGATTATTTTCGCATTGTTATTGAGCCGTATTTTACGCGTCAGTCAGCAGACGGAAGACGGGGAACAGAGTCTCTTTGCGGTGAGCGTTTTCGCCTGGATAGTGAGCCATGTTATAATTAATATCGGAGGAATGCTAGGTATTATACCGATGAAGGGTATTACCTTGCCGTTCCTGAGCTATGGCGGTACGAGTATGCTATTCGTAGCATTCGCAGTCGGCATGGTGATTCAGATATCTGGATGGACAAAAAGGAAAGAAAATATAAATGAAGATTCTAGTAGTCGGTGGGGGCAGCGGCGGACACGTCACGCCGGTAGTAGCCGTCGTTCGTGAGATTTGGAAAATTCGCCCACGCGCAAAAATAGAGTTTTGGACTGATAAAAAGTATTACAAGAACGCTCGCAAAATTACCGTTGAGAACGGTATGGATTTGCGCATTCGCAAGGTTGTAGCAGGGAAGTTACGTCGCTATACGAACTTCACTTTTATGACTTATTTGACGCACTTTGACGTAGTGCTTAAAAACATTCGTGATGTTTTTAAAAATATTTTTGGTTTCTTCCAGTCATTCTTCCGTTTGATTGCTAATCGCCCAGATGTGATTTTCTTTAAGGGTGGTTACGTTTGTTTGCCAGTTGGTACGGCAGCGAAGATTCTTCATATTCCATACGTAATTCACGATAGCGATGCTGCGCCAGGCCTTACGAACCGTTTGCTTGCAAAGCGTGCAACAAAGATCGCAACTGGTATGCCGCTCGAATACTATTCCTACCCAGCAGACAAAGCAGAGTGGACCGGTATCCCAACGAGCGAAGACTTTAAGCCGGTCAATGCGGCTAAACAGCGTGCATTAAAGAAAGAACTTGGTTTTAATCCTGACGAGCCATTGCTTGTCGTAACGGGTGGTAGTCTCGGTGCAGAGAATATTAACTTGGCAATTCGCGAAATTCTCCCATCGCTTTTGAAATTTACGAGTGTGATGCTTGTGGCGGGTCGCGAACGTTATCCTGAAATGCTTGATTTAAAGGAATATGAAAAGTGGGATGATGGCAAGCTTGTTTCGAACTTCCGCATGGTTAAATTCTCGAGCGAGATGTATAAGTTGTTTGGCGCCGCAGATATCGTTGTGAGCCGCGCTGGTGCGTCGACAATGACGGAATTGTCCAGTATGGCTAAGACGGTGATTATGGTGCCAAATGAGAAGCTTCCTGGTTATCATCAAGTGAAGAATGCGCGCGCATACGAAAAGGCAAACGCAGTGGTGGTAGTAGAGGATAGCGAGATGCATAAAGATCCAGAAAAGCTTCTAAATGCAATTCGTAGACTTTCGAAAGACGAAGAGAGGCGTACTGAACTTGCTAAGAATCTGCGCGGCTTTGTAAAAGATAACGCCGCAGAAAATCTTGCAAATACAATTATCTCCGTCGCAAAAGATAAAGATTAATTTTTCTCAAAGAAAATTCTCCGTGGCCTGCATGCAGTTGGGGAAGAGAAGATCTAATTAAACTTACGATGATTGACGAACAAATGGATAAACACGGAGAATTACTAAGTGCTACTATTTGCCTGGCCTAGCCAGCACAAATAGTCTGAGTCGTATTTTAGTCGAGTAGTCCAGGAAGGGAAGCATGAGTATTTTATTTTATGCACTTTTTCACTTTGATGTTGTAATATCGGACATTTTACGTTAAAATAGTAGTTACTGGTCACGTCGTCTAGTGGTTAGGACTCCTGGTTTTCATCCAGGCAATCGCGGGTTCGACTCCCGCCGTGATCACCATTTTAGTTTTTCAAAAATCTCTCTGTAATAGGAGAGATTTTTTGTTCTGTTTATGGTAAAATATAAGATATGAGTACACTATTTAAAAGAACAAAAATCTTAGCGACGGTGGGTCCTTCTGTTTTTGAAGAAGAGAAGCTAAAAGAGATGGTCTACGCGGGCGTAAATGGCTTCCGCTTGAACTTCTCTCACGGCACCTATGATGAGCGCGACGAACAAATTCGCATCATCCGCAAATACGCTGCAGAACGCGGCAAATCAGTAGCAATCGTTCAGGACCTTCAGGGCCCAAAGATTCGTCTTGGCGAGTTGAAGGATAATCACCTTGATCTTAAGAAAGGCGATGAAATCGTTCTTGATTACGCTATCAAAGAACATGATGGCAGCAAGAATATGCCAGTTCAGTACAACCTTGCAAAGCGTGCAAAGGTTGGCGAGCATATCTTCCTATTCGACGGTAAGATTCGCACGGTTGTAAAAGAAATCGTTTCCGGCACTGCAATTAAGTGCGAAGTTGAAAATGATGGCTTTGTTATGAGCCGCAAGGGTGTTAACCTTCCAGAAACTGATCTTGGTGGTGATATCTTCACCGACAAGGATTTGGCTGATATCGAGTTCGGTGCAAGCCGCGATTTCGACTACGTAGCAATGAGCTTCGTTCAGACTGCTGCGGATATCGAAAAGATGCGCCAGATTCTCGCTTCTCATGGTTCCACGGCAAAAATTATTGCAAAGATTGAGACCAAGAAAGCTGTTGAGACTGACGAAGGCCTCGAGGCTATCGTTAAGGCTACCGACGGCATCATGATCGCACGTGGCGATATGGCAATTGAGGCTGGTGCTGAGGTTGTTCCTATCGTTCAGCGCAAGTTGATTGCATTCTGCCGCCAGTATTCCAAGATTTGTATCGTTGCTACCCAGATGATGGCAAGCATGGTCGACAACCCAGAACCGACTCGTGCAGAGGTCTCCGATGTCGCTACCGGTGTTATCCTCGGTGCAGACGCGGTGATGCTTTCTGATGAGACCGCAAACGGTAAATACCCAATTGAGACGATTCGCGAGATGAAGAAGGTGATTCTTTACACCCAGAACCACACTCGTATTCAGCCACTCGATACTTTGCCAACTGGTCCTTACAAGAACTATGATGCAATTGCTAGCGCAACTGTAGAAATGGCAGAGAAGATCGACGCAGACCTTATCGCAGTAGCAACCAAGTCTGGTGCAACCGCACTTGCAATCGCTGCTCAGCGTCCAAATATGCCAATTATTTCCATTACTAGCGATCCACGTGTTGCTGGCCAGCTCGCATTGACTTATGCAAACTCTTCCTTCATTCGTGAATACGACGAGAATTATGCATTCGATGCAGTTCAGGATCTTAAGGCTGATGGTTATCTCAAGCTTCCAGAAGGGAAAGATAGCTTGAAGGTCGTACTCGTCTCTGGTCTCCGCGATGAGCAGGGCGGTACAAACAGTATTCAAATTCGCAAAGTTTAGGTGAGTTTATAAAAGGAGGGCTCCATGGCGGAATTTAGAAAGAAAACAATTCAGGATGTCGATTTTGCCGGCAAGACTGTATTGGTACGTGTGGATTACAACGTGCCGATTAAAGACGGTGTAATCCAGGAAGATATGCGCATTTCGGCAAGCTTGTCGACGATTCGCTATCTTCTAGACGAAGGTTTCGCGCGCAAAGTAATTCTAATTTCGCACTTGGGCCGTCCAGATGGCGCTTACGTCCCAGAAATGTCGTTGGCGCCTTGCGCACAGCGCCTTGGCGAGCTTTTGCCAGACAAGGTCGTGCGCTTTTCTGATATGATTTATGGTCAGGACGCAAAGGATGCAGTAGATGCATTGCCTGATGGCGGCGTTCTCTTGCTTGAGAACTTGCGCTTTGTGCCTGACGAAGAGGCTGATTCTGAGCAGTTCGCTCAAGAGATTGTCAATGCGACTGGTGCTGAACTATTCGTTCAAGACGGCTTCGCAGTGATTCATCGTGCGCATGCTTCTACGGATGCGATTGCGCGTATTTTGCCTTCTGTTGCGGGTTTCTTGGTTGAGAATGAAGTTTCCCGCCTTGAAGGCGCAATGAAGAATCCGGTACGCCCACTTCTCGTGATTGTTGGCGGTGCCAAGGTTTCCGATAAGCAGCCTCTCATTGATAAGTTTTTGACGATCGCAGATAAGATTGCAGTCGGCGGTAAAATTGCCGCTGATGGCTATAAGAATTCTAGCCCTAACGTCTACGTGGCCGAGGATTTTGCTGAGGACGGTAATGGCAACAAGCTCGATATTGGCCCAATCAGCACTAAGAAGATTGTCGATATGATTAAAGAATCCAAGACTATCGTTTGGAACGGTACGCTTGGTATGGTTGAAGATGATAGATTCGCACGTGGTTCCTTTGCAGTCGCTCAGGCAATGGGCGAAAGCCGCGATATGACGATTGTTGGTGGCGGCGATACGACTGGCTACGTCGAGAAAGTCCTTAAGACTAACGGCGAACTTACCTTTAATTTGATTTCTACTGGTGGTGGCGCAAGCCTGGAGCTTCTTTCTGGTAAGAAGTTACCTGGCTTGGAAGTTTTGCAGGATAAATAATTGCAATGAAGCAGTGGGGCGGTGATCAGAATTATCGACCAGAGAAAAAGTCTTCTGATGCAAAGAAGGCTAATCGCTCTGCTGCCAAAGAAACGCCTGAAACGAAGAATAAGACCGAGCGCGATTATCGCGTTGGCAAGACGATTGCCGGCGCGACGAATAACGCCCGTAAGCGTAATTTGGAACATATTGCAGCGCGTAAGAAACAGCAACGTAAGAATGCGTTGATTATACTTAGTGTGCTGATTATTATCGTGTCGGTTGGGATTGTCGTTGCAAATTATATTTCACAAAAGCAATCTGAACGTGAAGCGGAGCTTGCTAAAGAAAACCCAGTAGAGCCAACGGTAGCAATTGTTGATGAGAACGTCGGTAATAATATCTCTTCTCGCACGAAGGTCTTCGTGGCGCGTCTAGAGGCCGATGCTAAGGAAAAGAATCTTAAGGTGGATCATGTTGTGCTGCCTTTCCAGAAGGCACGCGAAATACTGGTGTATTTTGACGGTAGGAAAGAGTATTATAAGATGACGTCCGAGCGGGGCAGTGCAGTCCAGATTGAAGACGCCGAACGTATGATGCGCTATTTGGACGGCAAGAGTCTGACGCCAGAATATGTCGATTTGCGCGTAGAGGGCAAGGCCTATTATAAATAGGCGCTGATTTCGTGCGCTTCTACTTCAATCCCCTAATGTTCGGTTTTTGTTCTGTTCGTAAAAATTGGTGCAAGTTGAGGGTGGGGCAGCAAAATCCATATTTTGCAACATAATTATAAAAAAGTCAAATGGGCAGGGGAGTGACGGAAAAATTTGGACAGACCGTGAAAAGTCTGTGGAAAACTAGATTTCACGCGGGCTAGGATTTGGCGAAACGGCAGCTAATTATGTTATAATATGTGAATTTACAGGGGTGGCGCCTATGTATCTGCATGTAGATTGTCAAATCTTAGCCCCTCAGGACCACTTCTAGATACTCCCCCGGATAAAAATTCCCGGGGGAGCGCCTAATTTATGATATTAATTATGATCGAAAGAAACAGATGGCGGAAGGCTATTTAAAAGGAATTTATATCTGTTAGTAGGTCAGCCGCTGCATATGCCCGACGATTGTATATATGTCCGGTTTTACATATAGTATAGTCGTAAAATATGCATTGTGCGACATTGGAAATTAAGGCAAAAGTCGAGTATACACTCGTCCCGTTTATGCTTAGTTTTTGCTACCCGGCTGGCTTTTGGCCCTATTTGCCGTCTATTTCGCGTTCTAATGTGCTTCTGCTTATATTTCTATATATACACACGTTCTGTGCCGTTCTGCGCGTCCTGTGCGATCCTGCGGCTTCGGCTAAATATGGCTTCCCCAGGTATTTTTCGGATTTACAGGGGTGGATGGGGTTATATGCTACTACTTTAACAGGGGTAGAATAGGGCATTAACAGGGGTGAAACAGGGGTAGAATAGGGGAGCGAGCGTTAAAAATCGGGCTGGAGAGGGTTTTGACTTCCCTATGGCTTCCCTGTTCGGTTTTTGTTCTCGCGCGCGATGAAGATATTTATGATAAAATTAATATAATATAGTGGAGGTAAAATGAGCGCTAGAACGGCGACTGTTTCTGGCGGTGGGAAAAAAGTCCGTCAATCCGGTATTGAGCTTTTGCGCATTTTGGCGATGCTAGCCATTATTGCGTTTCATATTGGCTGCTATAGTGGATTGAATTATCCGACGAATAATGATACTGGGGACATCATTTTGGCGGGGTTATTTAGCTTTGGCAAATTTGGTGTCGCGCTATTTTTCATGATTACTGGATATTTCTTATGCGCTAAGAAGAGCGCTCCGCAGCCAAAAAGAGTAATTCCGATTGTACGTTTGGCGCTTTTTTACTATTTAGCGGCTATAGCTCTATGTTTCGTATTTTTCCCAGATCGAATGGTTTTTTCTTTTCCATTTGAAGGCATGATGTTTGAATTTGCGAAATCGTTTATCTGGGGTGATTACTGGTTTATTAGCGCATATGTGATAGTAATGATTCTTGCGCCTTATATAAAAAAGATGCTCGATGCTCTGTCTGATAGGGAAATTACTCGTTTGTGTCTTTTTACTTCCCTATTGGCATCTATTGGTTTGGATATATTAAGGCTTCTCAGAATATCTGATGCTGGCGTGTCTGCTTTTGCGCTGCCTACGGTGATAGTTTATCTGCTAATTGGTTATACAATAAAACGTAGAGAAAAAGATATTCGCAATTGCGGCTGGGCGACTGCGGCTTTAATTGCTGGCGCCATGCTAATATTCTTATCTCCTATTATAGGAAATATGTATGCTAGTAACGGGTGGGGTGAGGTGTTAGATCTCTTTAGGAGAGAGCAGTCAATCGGTACAATGCTAGCGAGCGTGGGCTGCTTTATTATCTTTTCGAGAATAAAGCTACAAAACCGATTCGTGAACTATGTAGCATCTTTAACGTTAGCTGTGTATCTCATTCACAACAATACGTTTGTTATATGGTCTACGATTTTTAGGAGTGGTGTAGTGGCGAGATTGATTGATATGCTTAAGGGCCATGGCATCATCTCTGGTTGTCTAGCGCTTGCAGTTTGCCTGATAGCTACATTTGTTGGATGTGCGATTATAGAGATTATTCGTCGAGTAGCGGTTCGTGCGATAGCGAAGATCTGTACGCTAGAAAAAACGTCTGAGTGCTATAATAAGGAATAACATTTATGAAGAAAAAGTGGATTAACGTCTTAATTATCCTAGTCATTACCGTTGTATTTTTGTGGTGGTCGCTAAAAGACAACTTCAGCGAAGTGATGAATACGCTTCTTTCTTCGAATATCGGCTGGATTATCGTTTCCCTGTTAGTTTTCTGCGTTTATATGCTCTTTGATACGCTATCGACCTATGGCATTATCAAGATTTATAAGAAAGACGTTACCTTTAAATTTGCGCTTTATCTAGGCATTATTAATAAGTTCTTCTGTGGCATTACGCCGTTGTCTAGTGGTGGCCAGCCGATGCAGATTTATGAGCTTCGCAAGAAGGGTGTACCAGTTTCAACGGGTGCAAACATCGAAGTTCAGGCTTATATGATGTTTCAGATTGCCTTGATGATTACGGCGATTATTAGCGTGATTTTTGACCAGATTTTTCACTTTTTCCAGTTTATCCCATGGCTTCAGAGCATGATGGTTGCTGGTTTCGTCATCAACTTGGCGATTCTTTTGGTCCTGTTATTCGTTAGCTTCTCGAAGAATTTCAATCGCGTAGTAGCACGCGGTATTATTAACGCGCTCGCAAAGGTTGGCCTCGTTCATGATAAGGAAGCTCGCATTCAGAGATGGGAAGCAGCCTGCAAGAATTACTACGAGAACGGTCGTGAGCTTCTTCGTAATAAGAAGGTATTCGCAAAGGGCGTGTTCTATCAGTGCATGGCGCTCCTTACTTACTATATGCTTCCGATCTTTATTGCATTCGCAATTGGTTGTGCTGACAACCTCGACGTCATTAATGTCTTTACGGCTAGCTCATTCGTCTACGTAATGGGCTGCTATGTGCCTATTCCTGGCGCTTCTGGCGGCATGGAAGCGGGCTTTATGGGCTTCTTTGGCAACTTCGTCGACGGTCCAGCTTTGAACGTATTTGTGCTCGTCTGGCGCGGTATTACTTACTATTTGCCGATGATTGCTGGCGCAATCGCCTTCAACATTTATAACGGCCGTGGTGCAATTGCAGAGGCAGAAAAACTTGCCGCCACTGCTGACGACAAGCCTAAAGCTAAAGCTAAAACCAAGAAGAAATAATTAGAGAATTTCTTCGCAAATGATATTATCGCAGTGCTTGAGCGCTTCTTGGCTCTGAGCGATTTTTGAGACAGTCCAGCCGAGAACTGGAGTACCCTGCGCGCGAGCTTTTTCGACGTTCTTATTTGGAAGGGCACGGATATCATATGAGATGAAATCTGGCTTATTGATAGGGGAGAACCAGAGGTTTTTGAGCGCCGGTTTCATAATAGAGGAGACGTCTTTACAGTTCTTGAAGTCGCTAGAAAGCTGGCCGCGCGGAATTTCTGGCGCGTGCTTTTTGAGCCAACGCAAGGCAAGTGGGCTGAAGCTCTGGAGAGCATACTTCCCTTTATAGTTCTTGAGTGCTTCTATAACTGCAGCTTCTAGCTTCCCTGCTGGCTGATCATACTTTAATTCAATAAGGAGTGGAACTTTGCCATTGATTACCGGGAGAACCTCAGACAATAGCGGGACGCGCTCGCGTGTATGCTTGAGGTACATTTCGCGAATCTCGGTGAAGGTGCATTTTGCAATCTCTTTGTCGATACCGCACATGCGTTTGAGGTTGTCGTCGTGGAATACGACCACTTCCCCGGTCTTAATCATGTGAACATCTAGCTCGATAGGAAAACGGCCTTCTACGGCCTTCTGGAAGGCTGTGAGAGAGTTTTCTGGAACCTTGTCGCTATGCAAACCGCGGTGAGCGATTGGCGAATGTAGTAGGAAATCGATTTTTGACATTTTACCTCTGTACCGGGCGATTGCCGCGGTCGTTTGCGTTACTGTGTTTGTGATAGCTGATTTTGCGACCTTTTTTCTGAATAGTATGGACGTTAGCTTGGCCGTTCTTTGCGCTAGTAATTACCTGGCGACCTTCTTCATCGTCTTCGCCGCGAGTGGAGTGAGGAATTTCTTGAGTCACCTCTTCCTCTTCGACTACCTCAGTCTTTTTGATGTTTGGGCTAGATTGCTGAGCAGCGATGAGGGCGCTAAGATCCTTGAGACCAGGGCCGGTCTTTTCGCCTTGAGCTTGAGATGGAGAGATCTTCTGTTTGCGGAACTCGGCCTGTGGCGTAAACTGGAAAACTGGTTTTTCGTGCTTGACGATAGCTGGCTGTTCGGAGCCGCGTTCGCCTGCTTCACGGCCAGAGTCGGAGAGATTCTTTTTCCACTTCTCTGCTGCTTCGATGGCTTCTTTGATTTCTTTTTCTACCTCTGCGCGTGGGCAAGAATAGGTCATACGAGAGTTGCGTACGATCTGTGGCGTGAGGTCGTTAGGTGGTTTTGGAATGCTGAGGGTAGTTGCAGAGAAAGCTGGAGTCTTTTCGCCGTTAATAA
>DESW01000014.1 GCA_002361425.1 Candidatus Saccharibacteria bacterium UBA3304
AGGGAACGAATAATTTCAGACTGCTCTTTAGTCTTAATCTTCTTTGCCTGCAAAGTGAGCTGAGAAATATAAGAATCGGCGCCTACTGCTGTAAGTTGTGCGCGACATTCACCGGAAACAATAAAGCTACCGGACATGAGTTTATCGCCGACGGACTTTTTGATTTCGTCTGCCTCGCCGGTAAGCAATGCCTCGTTAACAGCTACTTCGCCGGAGAGAATTTTAGCGTCAGCTGGAATTTGGTTGCCGGCGCGGAAAACGACGACGTCATTTAAAACTAGCCATTCGGCGTTAATCTTTTTCTCGACGCCATCGCGAATTACGTTCGCAGTCGGCGCATTGAGCATGTTCAGACGATCGAGAGTGAGTTTTGCGCGAATTTCCTGAACAATACCAATCAGCGTATTAGCAATAATAATCGGCAAAAATGTAATATCGCGATAAGAATGAACCGCGCAGAGTAGAATTGCAATTGCTGCGAAGACGAAGTTGAAATAAGTAAAGGTGTTCGTCGCGACAATCTTCTTAATCGACTTTGAAGGTGGTTTGACGGCAGTATTTACTTGTCCAGCAAAGCGCGCTTTGCGGACCTGTTCACGAGTTAGACCTTTTTTCTCCATAGATATATTTTAACACGCCAACGCGTTTAAGCTTGTAGTGATATACTAGATATATGGCTAAACAAACTGCGAAGAAAAATGAAACGAAAGAGCTCTATTATCAGAGCCCTGCAATTGAACGAAAAGTAGACCTTACTACTACTGTTATTATTAGTGCAATCGCACTATTCGGTGGCCTTTTAATTGGCGCCAACTGGAATACTATTGAAGCTAATCTTGGTATGAAAAAGAAAGTCGCGACCGTCGACTTTTCAGCCTTGAATGATGTCTATGAAAAGCTCGCTGAGAATTATGATGGCGAACTCGATAAAACTAAGATTATCGAAGAGGCTAAGCGTGGTCTCGTAAAAGCAGCTGGTGATGACTACACCTATTATCTGACTGCAGCTGAGGCTGATGAATTTCAGAAAGATTTAAATGGCGATGTCGGTGCTGGTATCGGTGTCGAGATTGGCCAGCGTGACGGCTATGTAAAAGTTCTTCGCACTACGCCAGACAACCCAGCTCGCAAAGCGGGCGTTCTCGCAGGCGATATTATTTATAAGGCTGACGACGAAGATATTTCGATGCTTACCGTTGAGGAAGTTGCCAAGAAGTTTCGCGGTGCGGCTGGCACGAAAGTGAAATTAACTGTCGTCCGCGGCAATGAGGAAAAAACCTTTGAATTAACTCGTGAAACTATCAATAACGTTTCTGTCTATGCTGATTATCAGGGTAAGACCGCAATCCTTACTATTTCTCGTTTTGACCAGGATACTGGACGTCTCGCTCGCGAAAAGGCAAAAGAGGCTCTCACTAAAGGTTGCGACAAGTTCATTATCGATCTTCGCGGCAACGGCGGTGGTTATGTCAGTGCAGCAAAAGAAGTTGCTTCGCTCTGGATTGACGGCAAGGTAGTTGTTGAACAGAAGTCGAGCAACGGTCTCTATAATGAAAAGACCTATGCGAACCGTGGTCAGGCTATTCTTGCAGGCAAGAAAACTATCGTCCTCACCAACGGTTCTACTGCTAGTGCAAGCGAAATCGTTGCTGGCGCTCTCAAGGATTATAATCTTGCAACTCTCATTGGCGAGAAGACTTACGGCAAGGGTAGTGTTCAGGCACTCGAAAACCTTACGACCGGCGAAATGCTTCGCGTAACGGTTGCTAAATGGTATACGCCAAACGGCAAGAATATTAATCATGAAGGTATCGAGCCGGACCAAAAAGTCGAGCGTACTTTCGAGCAAATCAACAAGGATGAAGATCCTCAGCTCGACGCCGCACTGAAATACTAGATGTGCTAAACTAATAGAATAAAGGAGGAGTTATGCCAGAATTTGATGTTTTCCAGTGGGCAAATAACGTCGATGAAATCAAAAACAACGTTTCAGTAGAACTATTTCTATTTAATAAAAATTACACACCATACAAAGTCCGCTATTCCGATGTCTTGATGCAGGCGATCCGCAGTATGTTCATGCTCGAGGCTGTTGAGTATATCATCAAGGAGGCAGATAAAGGTCTTGAATGTCGCGAATATGAGCTTTCTGATGGCGAAGATAAGGTTATTTATCGCATCGCGCTCGACAAGGTTGGCCGTGCCGAAACCCTCATTCATCTTATCGAAAATGAGTACAAAGATATCGCTTACTTTACCGATGACGAGTACGAATTCAAGCGCATCAAGGGTATCATTGCAAAGTTTAGCTATCCTGGCGATGATGGCCAGAAGACTTTTTATATCGCCAAGAACCTCGCTGCTAGCGCTGCGCTAAAAGGCAAGCTTAGCTGGGAGCTTAACGGCGAAAGCTTTGAGCCTCTTACTGCCGATCTCGCTATCAAGGTCCCAGAGGGCAATGAAACTGCTATCGTTGACGGCCAGATTGTCATCTTCAACCAGTCCAAGTTCGAAAAACTCTTCCAATTCGATTACAAACAGCAGCTCATCTCCGAGCAAAAAGCTAAAGAGCTTGAAGAGACTTACAAGCTCAGCTTCCCAGAAGGCCTCACTCTTAATGCTCTTCTTGAGGATAAAAAACCTCTCGTTAAGAAACTTCAAAGTGTTGAGATTGGCGAGATGTCTCAGGAACAACTCCTTGATTATGCTGACGAAATGCAGCTTGAGCTCATGACTGATGACCAGAACAAAATCATCATCATGGACGACAAAGACCTCGGTATGTTTGTTAATTTGCTCAGCGAAGATTACTTCGTTTCTCCAGTAAACGGCCGCCGTTACGAGATTAAGAGCAAGAAACTCCTCGACGAGCCAGAGGGCGAACCTCCACGTGGCTAAATATCTTATCGATACACATACTCATATTCATGACCCGACTGACCGCGAGTTAAGCGCAGCCGATACTTTTCGCCATGCTCATGAATTGGGCATCGATAAGATTATTACAATTGGTACTGATCCGCAAAACTCCCTTCAGGCAAAGGAGTTTGCTGAGGAATGGGCGGGGAAAGGCGAGAGAATCTTCTGGACTTACGGCTTCCATCCGAATGAATACGTCGAAAAAGACCGTGCCAACTTGACAAATACGCTAAATATGGCCTCAGAGGCCCTTAAAAGCCCGCAGAACGTCGGTGTCGGCGAAATAGGCCTAGATTATCATTTTGATGGTTATAGTGTTGAAATGCAGCGAGAATTGCTTCTAGAGATGCTTCAACTAGCCCAGGATAATCGAAAACCGGTCTCTTTCCATGTCCGCGATGCTTTTGGCGACTTCTGGCCTATCTTCGATAACTTCAAACTTCCAACTTCCGTCATGCATTCCTTCTCGGACAGTAAGAAAAATCTCGCCGAAGCCCTAAAACGCGGTCTCTATATCGGCGTGAATGGCCTCTCTACTTTTGCTGATATTGCGCACCCTCCTCTCGAGAGAGCAGTCTTTGAAACAGATGCCCCCTACTTGACACCGAAGCAATTTCGTGGTACAATGAATAAGCCTGGTTATGTAAAATACGTAGCCGAATGGGCAGCCGAATATTATAAGGTTGAATTCGGCGAAGTCGCTAGAATTACGACTGAAAACGCCGAAAAAATCTTCAAAATATAAAAGGGAGAGCTAGTTATGGATTACGAAGAAGATAGTTCTGTTTTCCAGTTGCCGACAAATCCTAACGTCGCGCCAGCTGTTGTTTTTGAGGCTCCAAAAGCACCAGAAACCCCTGTTTCTAGTGTTGCTGAAGCTGCAAAAGTAACTCCAGTGGTACAGTCAGTTGCTCCTATCGTTTCGGCTGATAATCTTTCTGATCAAGCTCTATTTAACGAACTTAACGCTGTTTCCGAGGAAGTCATCGAATGTCGAAATCGTATCTTAAGCAAAATCTGCTAGGAATTCTTCGCAAGCAACCAAACGCCGACGCGCGCCGTGCTGCCGCAGAAAAGGATCTAATTAACGCTGAGTCTGCGCTCGGTCGCACGCTTTTTGGTAATGTTGCTCCAGGTCATCAGCGCGAATTTTTCATGTACAAGAAAAACGTTTGGATTTGGCACGAAGATGGTCAGACGATTCGTTATGAAGTCCGCCAAAACGGTGTCTTCAAAAAAGTCGACGAAAGCGGCTATCATAAGGTAACCGGCGAAGAACTTGAACACTTTCGTAAGGCGGCTAGCGCTTATCTCGCGCTAGTGAAGTCGCGGATTTATAAGTAAGCGCCACGACAATCGGAATCGTAATAGCGTGACCGACGACCAATGGCAACATCCAGTCGCTATGTCCAAGATAGAAGAACATTAGGAGTGGAATAATACTAAGAACGCGCCCTAATGTCAGCCAAAGTTCGCCAAGAATCTCAATCTCAATTCGGTATGCATCATCGTGTACCGATTTTTTGAGTTCATCTTGGTGATAGACGGAGAAAATCGCACTGCTATAAAGCGAGCCAATTACTGCATTGGTGTAGATGAAGAGCACGATTGCGATAACGAAATTACCGGGGAAGAATATTGCCGAGAGCGGCAAGAGAATTGTTGCTGGCATTAATCCGTAAACGAGCATATCGCTCTTTGCGGAAGCCTTTGTTCTGAAGCGGCGATATAGCAAAAGCAGAACAATAGTAACGACACTAGTTGCGGATTGAATACTACCAAGTTCTATGTCGGAACTCGTAGAGTTATAGAGATTTAGCTGTGCTACGATGCCGTAGGCGCAGCCGGTCATTGCGAAACCGCGCAAAGTCTGCAGCCATAGCGTACGGCGGATCGACTTATGTGCCACTGCATAATTGAGTGTTTCTCTGAGTGAGCGAGCTTTGATTTTGGTTGGATGTGTCGGGCGAAGTAAGATGGAGAGTAGCAACTGTACGGTCGAAATAATAAGAACGACAATCGCGGCGCGCTCATAGCCTGCGTCAGCGATGACGATACCGAGAATAATTGGCATTGCAATCTTCACGGTTTCTACAAAAATCTGGCGCAATGTATTAAACTTGTCGCGCTTATCGTTGCTAACTTCTTTAATTTCCAAGAAGTCTTTCGGGCGCCAATAAAGCTGGGCTTCAAGCGCACTTAGAAAACCGATGATAAGCGGGAAGAAGACGTAATTGCCTGGAATAAAAATCACAGCAATCATCTGCGTGATGCTAAAAAACATACTGGCGCGCCAGGCGTTGAGCGGGTATGCGCGCAAAACATCGGTAAGCAAAACACAGAGAATGCCATTGAAGGCATAATGCGATAGCTGGTAAGTAAGGAAGCTAATCGGCGAATTCTTGAGTGAGATTGTAATCATGAACGCCATCAAAAAGATACCCATGAATGACGACTTGCTGTTATAAAGCACGTCTACCGCGATGAGAATATTCTCATTCGTTTTCAGCTTCTTAATCTTCCGAAAAAGCTTATGCATATACCAGACTATTATACCTCAATTATCCCGCAATTATCCCTGCGAAAGCCCCTGAATATTAGGCTTCTCAGGAAGCTCGCGCAGGCCACGGGCCGAGCGCGAGGAGCGAGCTACCCGCAACGGCGGGCTAGCTCGACGACGCTCTTCCTCGAGAAGCCTGATATGAAAGGGCTTTTTGCGGTATAATATGCAATATGATTTATCTCGATTATGCTGCGGCAACACCGCTTTCCGAAAAAGCCAAACGCGCTATGCTGCCGTATTTTGATGAGAAATTCTTCAATCCTTCCGCCGCCTACCTCCCGGCAACCGAAACGCGTAGAGAATACGAGCAGGCAAAAGCTGATATTGCGCACGTTATTGGCGCAAAAGCCGCCGATCTTGTAATGACTTCTGGCGCAACCGAGGCCAACAGTCTCGTTTTTGCTTCCGTCCCAGATGATGCTGAAGTTCTTATTTCTGCAATTGAGCATCCGTCTATTCTCGAAAACGCCAAGCAGAAAAACTATAAAACTATTTCCGTTGATGAATCTGGCCGCATTAATCTCGATGATTTGCGTGCAAAAATTACGCCTAATACGCAATTGATTTCTATCTGTCTAGCAAGTAGCGAGCTCGGTACTATTCAGCCGCTTAGCGATATTGCGCGCATTGTCGTAGAGGAGCGTACGCGCCGTGCTTTCGCCGGCGAAAAGACGCCGATCTATTTCCATAGTGACGCATCACAGGGTCTTGGTCTTATGGAGGTCAAAGTCTCGCGCCTCGGCGTCGACCTGCTCACTATTAATGCTGCGAAAGTCTACGGCCCGAAGGGAATTGGCGCACTTTATATTGGACATAATGTCCGCCTTAAGCCGCAAACTCATGGCGGTGGCCAGGAGCTCGGTCTTCGTAGTGGCACGGAAAACGTCCCGGCAACTATTGCTTTTGCTACTGCGATTATGGAGGCTGAAAAACATCTTGCCGGCGAACGCAAACGCCTAGCCGATCTGCGCGCGAAGTTTAAAAAACTCCTTTCGGAAAAGATTGACGGCATTGAATTTCTCGGCAAGGAAAAAACTCAGCTCGCAAACTTTATGCCGATTTCTATTCCAGGCCTTGATGCCGAGCGTCTGATTTTTGCCCTAGAAGAGCATGAAGTTTATGTTTCTACTGGCGCAGCTTGTGCCGCTAGCAAAGGTGAAAAATCCCCAACTCTCAAAGCGATCGGCTTGAATGATATGCAAATTGCTGGCTCGCTTCGCATTACGCTCGGCCGCCCAACTGGCATCGATGACGTCGAAAAAGCTGCCGACGCTATTGCTCAGGTTGTCACTAACGAGTGCGCTCGTTTAGCTAAATAATTACCAGTGTCTAATTTTTGGGATAGATCCACTACCCGTGCCGCTACTTTCGGAAAATTGTTTTTGACGAGAGTAATTTTGAATATCTAGGCCATTCATGAGGTTATTGCGGAGTTCTTGCAGTTGACCTTCGTTAATTTGTGTTTCGGTGTATGGGTTTGATTCCTCTCCATCTTCGCCTTGGCCGTTCATTTCCGAAGTAATCTTTCCGCGTTTTTGCGATATGCGCTTTTTGGCTTCGCCGGCTTTCTTGTCGCGACTTTCGCTATTATCTTTACTGGCGCAATTATCTCCATATAAAATGCCTTCAGAGGCACTATAAAGCACAAGCGCCTCGCCGTAGTTGCCCTTTATGGTTTCCTGGTCTGCCTGCATTTCGATACTATAAGCTAGGTTTGTGCGCACCTGACAGACCTTGTCGGCCGGAGGGTTGCTTCTTAAGCTACTGCGCAACTCGATTTCGGCTTGTGCGCCGTCGTTATCCTTGATGTATGCAGTACCGGCATTGTAATGTGCAATGTATGGCTCAATAATATTCGCCTTTGTTTGAAGGTTGCTGATAAAGATATTGAAACCAGCATCGGCATTATTGTAGTTCATGTTATAGAGTATATTGAAAACACCAGGGCGAATGAAGAATAGGCCAGCGATTAATATAATGACGACTGGTGCAGCAGCATAAAGCATTAATTTCTTGCGGCGTTTTTTGCGTACGCTCTCTTGGTCGATAATGGACGGATCGAGATTTATCATTTTGCCACCTTTCTTTCTAGCAACAATACTTCAAGGACCGCATAGAAATCCCAAAGCAATAATGCTATAGCGATTAAAATGAAGAGCCAGTAGAAATCGCTGCTCACATTAGCCATATCGTCACTTCGATGATAAATGGCGGACTCGGTAGTAAAGTTATTTATATTGTCAAACTTATCGCCAGAGCTGGAACGACGGTAGTATTCGATGCCGATTTCATTTGCGACACTTTTGAGGCTGGCTTCATCTAATTTAGAAATATGCTCAAGACCGGAGGAATCTTTAATGAAAACTGAATTACTTATTGCTAATGCTTTCGTAGTGGAATCTATAGTTACTTCCCCAACATGTGTACCGTTAGTTGTACCGTAGCCGATTACTGCGCCGCCAACAATGTTTTGCTTGAGTTCTTTTGGTGTCGATATTGGAGCATTATTGATATTTTCGCCGTCACTGAAGAAGAATAATAGACTGTCGCGGTTCTTATAGCGCTCGCCGTATTGTTTGACGCGAGTATTCGTCAAAACGAGCAGTTGTGACAGGTTGGAGTCTGCGCTGATTACGCTTTCTCTTGGTGACAGCGAACCGATGTAGGCTAATGCAGTATTCGCGTCATCAATAAGCGGCATTGCTTGGTAGACATTGTAGTCAAGTGCAATAATAGCGTACTTTGAACCCGGGAATAGCTCTACGATTTTTTTCATATCGTCAGTCATAACTTTGTAACGATATTCACTCATGCCGTTCATATCCTTCGCGGCCATGCTGCCGGTATTGTCGACGACAAAAAAGATATTTAGATTACTTAAATCGCGTTCAGCGCTGCCTCCGCTAATGCCGGGGCGTAGCATTGCGACAAAGATTAGCGCCAGGATTGCTAGGCGGCGTAGATTTCTTGCCTTGCGCAGCGGCTTTTTGGCTAGGCAAAATACTAGCATTGCCGCTGTTCCTGCGAGTAATAGATAGAGCACAAATAATGGCAGAATTGGTTTTAATGTCATAGTTTCAGTCTCCAGATTAATGCGACGAATATTATGAAACAAACACCAGAGACGTATAATGCTATTTCTGGTTTATCGATATAGACTACTTCTGGTGCACCATCCATCTTTGCCGTTTCCTGATCCATAATTTCATGAATAATCGACTCGGTTGTATGCTCGGTATCGAGCGGGACTGCTACACCGTCGACAATTTTATAATAATCCCCTAAATCGTAAAATGTACCGTTCGTTAGTTTTGTAGCGTCTATGAACTCATTTTTTTGTTGTGTATTGTTTATGGACGGGATGTATAGGCCGTAGAATGTGACGCCGTAGCGTTTTGCATACCGAGCGACCTGTTCTATGTCTATACTCTGAGTGCTTCTGTTCATATAGTCTAAATACCCGTTATCAGTAGCGACGATTACGCTTTTTGCTCGTTTATTATTATCTGATAGGTCAAGACTATTTACGCACCCCATAACTCCATCGCCGATAGCCGAGGTCGAACTACCGAATACCATATCTGCTGAGATTGGCGCAAAGCGGGAAGTCGCGGAATATGAAGTGCTTTTTTTGTCGAAAGATAAGTTGTTTAATATTTCTGCGAGAGCATCATAATCATCAGTCGGAGGGATTAGGTTTGCTGGTTTTCCGTCGAAGATAGTAACCGCTATGCGCTGCTCGGATAATCCGTTTGCAATTTTCTTAAAATATTTTAGGATTTCGTTCATATATGAGTACATCGAACCACTCACGTCTAAACAGAGCACCACGTCTCGCTTTTCCGATTCCGATCTACGCTCATCGCGAGAAGTTGGCCTTGCGGCGACGGCCGTAAGAGAAAATAGCGCGGCTAGAAAAGCTACGGCAGCGCAAGCCATCAAAATGCGGTAACGTGTAACGGCACGGCGATAGGCTGGAAGCATCTTAATTGTCTTCGTATGTGCAATCACGGCGACGCGTTTCAAGTCGCGATCGTGGCTATGTATGCGGTAGCGATACCAGGCGATGAAAATAATAATTGCGATTGCAATCGGCGGAATGATAAATAGCCAAGTATACTTCATATTACTGCTCCCTCACAATCTGGCGTGCCTTTTCGGCAGCGTCCGCCACAGAACCTTTTTCGAGCGTATCGAACTCATCTGGATAATAGCCGTCAACCAACTCGGCGAGCTTCTTATAATTCGACTTTTTAATATCGCTAAGCGTCATTACGTCAGCATGGAAGCCCATACCTTCATAGAAGAAGAGGCGTACAATCAAGCTAAGTTGCTGGTGGCACTGTGAAGCTTTGATCTGGCGACGCTTAAAGCGCTCCTCGGCTTCGTTAATCATCTTCAAATACTTGTCGCGCAAAACATTCATATTAACCACCTTCGGTGCGGTGACTTTGAGCGTACTGATAGTCTTAATTTCCTTCTTACGCGTAGCGTAAATAATCGCAATAATTGTACCGATTGCGATGCCTAGCAAAAGCAAACCAATCATTGCCCAAATTGGTGAGTAATTAATTGGACCGTAGTAGAGCATCTTATCTTCTGACATGTTTTTGCTCCTCTAGCATATTAACGATGCGCGGAATGGCATGGTTGGTGCTATCGACGAAACAGCAAACGATGCCCATGCGGCGTAAGGTTTTGCGAATGCCAACGCGTTGCGCTTCGCGGTATTCTTCCTCGGCCTTTGCAATCTTTTTGTTCTGGCGGAAGAAGCGTGACAAACGCATTTTGCCATCGATATCGACGGTGTCGTAATTGGCTAGCAAATTGTTCGTTAATGGTGAATCTTCAACGATGATAAACATAATTTCGTGGCGTGCATGCAACTTACGAATCATTTCGGTATCGATCTGGCTTACGCCCTCGGCGTCACTCATGATAATCATAAAGCTGCGCTCGCGGTAAGTCTTGGAAACGTAAGTAAGTAGGGAATTGAGATCGCTTGGTTCGGCGTTAAGTGTCATTGACTTGGCATATTTATCGAGGAAGTTCTCAATATAAGCCGTATCCTCCTTTTGCATATAGCGCTTGTTTTCACCGTGGTTGCCGTAAATCATACCAACGTAGTCGCCATGATGCTGTGCGACGTAAGCCATTACGCCAGCGCAGAAAGTCGCAACTTCCTGTTTGCTCTCGCCGCTCGGCGCAAGCGTTGCCATCGTATTGCCGTTATCAGCTACGAGCAAAATATTATGTTTGCGGACAGCGATGTAACGACGAATCATAATTGTGCGTGAACGTGCGGTTGCCTTCCAGTCGATATCCTTCACATCATCGCCGTAGTTATATTCGCGAAGGTCATCAAAATCCAAGCTACGTCCTTTAAAGACGGAGCCGTAATTACCGGTCAAAACATTTCTGACGCGGCGCTGCGCAAAGATATCCATTTTCTTGCGCACTTTTACGAGATAGCTTGGCATTTTTCTTTTAGTTTTCCTTTACTATGGTGTCTGAATCTTTGCAAAAATTGCATCAATGATTGCTTCTGGATGAACGTCATCAGCAGCTGCTTCGAAGTTGAGGATAATGCGGTGGCGAAGAGCGGCATGGCGAAGCTGCTTAACATCGTCTGGTGTTACATAGCCGCGGCCATTGATGAGCGCGAGTGCTTGTGCAATCTGAAGAAGAGCGATGCCGCCACGTGGGCTGACGCCGTATTCGACGTAGCGAGCGAGATTTGCATCGATGATTGCGCGTGGGTTACGGGTTGCGGTAACGATGTTTACGATGTAATTCTTGATCGAATCGTCAACTGCGACCTGCTTTGCGTAAGCCTGAACTTTCTTGATGTCTTCAATTGAGACCTTATCGGCAGCGCTGAGTTCGGCAGTAGTCTGGCCAGCGATGGTGTAGTTAAGAATCTGCATTTCTTCATCGCGGCTAGGATAATCAACGACCTCTTTCAAGAGGAAGCGGTCGAGCTGAGCTTCTGGAAGTTCGTAAGTACCTTCCTGTTCGATTGGGTTCTGAGTTGCGAGGACAACAAATGGTTCTGGCATCTTATACATTACGCCACCAACAGAAACCTGGCGTTCCTGCATGGCCTCAAGCATAGCAGACTGAGTTTTGGCGCTAGAACGGTTAATTTCATCGAGGAGTACGAAATTAGCGTGAACTGGACCAATCTTGGTATCAAAATCACCAGAGTTGTAGTTATAAATCTGAGTACCAATAATATCGCTTGGGAGCAAATCTGGCGTACACTGAATGCGGCTAAAGCTACCGCTTGATGCTTCAGCGATTGTCTTTGCGGCGAGGGTCTTTGCGAGACCTGGTACGGATTCGAGCAAGACGTGACCACCTGCAATCAATGCGACTTCCATCGCGAGCTTAAGCTCTTCCTGGCCTACAACTTTTTTGCTGTAAGCTGCGCTGAGCTTATTAATAATTCCTTTTGCTTCGTTGAGCGCTGCATCGCTCAGAGTGTTGCCTTGGTTCATTTTTTCTCCTCTCTTATGCCCAATACAAACTTATGTTATTTGCCATATTAATTTTGTCGTCTTCGGAATAATTGTCTGGTTGATCGAAGTAGTGGGAATCTTCGAAGAAGTTATTCTGAAGCACATCCATGTACGTCACGCCATCGGTATCAATCAGGAATTTGTCGGAAACGGCTGACGTGATATTTCCGACTACGCCAGTAATTACGGTAGGAGTATAAGATTTCAAGATATTTAGTGCGACCTGAATCTGGAATGAGGTCTGTAAAACGTCGGCGAAGAGTAGGACGTTGCGGTTGTTGAATGCTGCCAAATCAAAGTAAGGGTTCGGGTCGCGTTCGCCGTTAATTTCAGAGAAAGCTTCGCGTTTACGCTCCTCAATAATACTCATAAAGTCGCTGGCGATGTACTCGTATTCTGACTGAGAGATATCCGGATTCAAAACGAATTCGCCCTTCGGCGTAATAGCACCAAGGTTGCGGGTAATATCGAATGGATCGGCGATCTCAGCATACTGTAAGACATAGATATAAGCGTGAAGATGTGCGGCAAGCTCAATGCAGGAAAGCAAGGAACTTTTCTTGAGGCAGAAAATAATCGACTCATTGTTCTTGTACTGAGTCAATCGCATTGCCAGCTGATCACCTAATGCCTGACGGCTAGGATAGAACACACCACCTCCACTAAATTACACTTATGTATATTTTAGCACGCCAAACACGCTTATGAATACTTGACTTTTTTCGCAAAGTGTGCTATAATGATTGTCATGAAGCATTGAGTTGGAGCGCTTAGAGCTCCCTGGCACTTTTCAAAGGAGGGTATTATGAAGAAGATAATATCTATAGTTACACTACTCGTTGTCGTTTTATTGGCTATGCCTGCAAACATCGCATATGCTTGTGAATGTGGCTGCAATTGCAACAAGGGCACAACGACAACCGTTGCTACGTCTACCGTCGAAAAGACAAAGAAGGTTACGCAGCTCGAGAAAAAGACCAAGGCTCTCTTAAAGCCTGAAAAGTCGTACGGTAAGAAGTACGGCTGGGATTGCACAACAAAGGTTACGAAGAAGACCTCGAAAAAACTCTATACAAGAGTCGTTTTCCATAATGATAGTACTCGGATGAGTCTCAATGTGACAATCCGTGCTACTAAGTCTAAGTCCGGCAAAGTAACCGCTGCATGGTGGTTTAAGGACAAGGAAGACGGTAAATGGAAAAAAACTACACCGGAAGGTGTGGAAAGAGTTTTGAAGCAGTATGGCAAGAAGGTAAAGACAAAGTCTACGCCCGTAAAAGACGATATACCTGTAGTTCCGTAATGTTCCCGTGGCACCGCGAAAGCGGTGCTTTTTTCTTTGAAGGAATTAGACGATAATGCCGCCGCCGATACAGACGTCGCCGCGGTAAAATACGACGGACTGGCCTGGCGTGAGGGATTTTTGTTCTTCAGCAAAAGTAAGTAAGCCAGTCTCTGCGTCATAGTCAGCAGAAACTAATGGTGCGCGGTGACGAATGCGAGCCTCGATATTATGACCATCGTCGCCGCCACGGAGCACTACGTCCTTCAAAGTGATTTCTTTTTTCCAGAGTGAAAGGGCATTAAGATTGCGCGAAACATAGACGATATTTGCTTGAATATCTTTGCGGACAACATAGTATGGCAAACCGTCTTTGAGGTTTAAGCCATGGCGCTGGCCGAGCGTGTAATAGATTGCGCCGTCATGTGTGCCGACAACTTTGTCAGTCTCGAGCTCGCGGATCTCGCCCGGTTTTGTGTCGATAAACTCGCCCAAAAAGTCGCGCATATTTGCTTCGCCTACGAAACAGACGCCCATCGATTCTGGCTTATGTGCTACGGCAAGACCAATTTTCTCGGCGAGGGCTTTGACTTCTGGCTTTAGCATGTCGCCAACGGGGAAAATCGTGCGCTCAATTACATCTTCCGTAATGCGATAGAGGAAGTAAGTCTGATCTTTATTCTCGTCGCGCGCCTTTAGGAGCTGGCGGCCGGCGCAGCGAGCGTAGTGGCCGGTTGCAATTGCTTCGGCGCCTTGCTCGAATGCAGTCTCAGCGAAGAGTTTAAACTTAATCTCCTGGTTGCACATAATATCAGGGTTTGGCGTGTTGCCTTTCTGATATTCGGCAAGCATATAATCAACGACTTTCTGCTTATATTCAGTTTCAAAATCGAATACGCGGAAATCGATGCCGAGCTTCACGGCGACGCGCTTGGCGTCCGCGAGATCTTCGGCCCAAGGGCACTTCATGCCTGGAAGATTTTTGCTCCAGTTCTTCATGTAGACGCCGACGACTTCGTGACCTTGCTGCTGCAAAAGATAGGCACTAACCGCCGAATCTACGCCGCCGGACATGCCTAGGAATACTTTCATATGGATAAATTGAATCTTATTAATTCGTCGATTGAGATGATTTTTCTATCCCTTTTTTCGATATCGCATTTTGCCTGCAATAAAGGATAAAAGTGAAAGCCCTCGGTTAGTTTAAGCTGTTTGCAATCTTCTTTCCAGGAGCTCCATCTATACGGTTCGTAGAAAATATTGACGGCTTCCGGCTTATTGAGTAGCCAGTCCAGGAATTGCGTATAATAAACTCCCATGTTTTCCCAAGCGTTAGTGTCAGGGGCAAAATAATAGACTACGCCATCTTTTAGGCCGAAAAGACCGCCGAGAATGTCTTCGCCGATTAATATGTCGACGAGATTCGACTTATTGTAGGCCTCGTTCTTTTCGACGACGTTTAACTGGCCGCAGCCATAGAGTCTAATCCAGTTGTCAATGACGATTCCGCCGCACCTGGTGAATTGTTCGTAGAAAAAATTGCCCTGATATTGGCTGAATTTGGCCTCAAAATCAGAAACGACCGATGCGTCGACATCTTCTATTAAAGCAATATTATCTCTGTTTTTGATATCTTGGAAGAATAAATCCGTTTTCATCTTGGCAATATTATATAATATTTTTTCCGTCTTTACTAGGTGGCTAGCGTAACAGATAAAAATATGTTAAAATATGAGTATGTTTGTTGATACGGCGAAAGTTTATATTAAAGCCGGCAAGGGTGGCAACGGAGCTATCTCTTTCCGACACGAAATCTACATCCCTAAAGGCGGCCCAGATGGTGGCGACGGCGGCAAAGGCGGTGATGTGGTTTTTGTGGCAAGTAAAGACTGCGACACTTTGATTGATTTTCGCTTCCAACCAAAACTTATTGCCGAGGATGGCAAAGCTGGTTCTGGTCAGAAATCCAGCGGCAAATCCGGCAAAGACCTCGAAGTCGAGGTTCCAATCGGTACTGTCGTAAAACGTGACGGCGAGATTGTCGCTGACCTTACTTTTGATGGCGATCGTCAAATCGTTGCTCATGGTGGCGACGGCGGTTACGGCAACTGGCACTTCCGCAGTTCTACTCGCCAGACGCCAAAAATTGCCGAGCTCGGTAACCCAGGTGAAAGCTTTGATGCTGAACTTGAGCTCAAACTTCTCGCAGATGTCGGTCTCGTCGGTTTCCCAAATGCCGGCAAGTCGACTTTCCTTTCCGTTGTTTCTAACGCAACTCCAGAAATCGCCGATTATCCATTCACGACCATTACCCCAAATCTTGGCGTCGCGAAAGTCGACGATCATGCAATTCTCATTGCAGATATTCCAGGTCTTATCGAAGGCGCTTCTGACGGCAAGGGTCTCGGCGACCGCTTCCTTCGCCACGTTGAGCGCACTAAGGTTCTCTTGCATCTCGTCGATGTTTATTCCGAAGATGCTGGCAAAGCTTACAAAGACATTCGTGCTGAGCTCGAAAAATATTCAACCGAACTCGCTAGTCGTCCAGAAATCGTTGCGCTTACTAAGTGTGAAGGTCTCGACGAAGAACTTATTAAAATGCAAATGCAAGCTATCCTCGAGCAGAATCCTGACGCTAAAGTTATGGCAATTTCTAGCTCTGCTCATCAGGGCCTTACCGAAGTTCTTCGCGAACTCTGGCAGGTTATTGAAACTAGCCGCAAGGCTGAAGAGCCGGTCGAAGAAGAGACTGAAGAAGGGGAAGATATTCCAGTTATTACGCTCGACGTCAAAGAGCAAAAGCATCGCGCTCATCACCAGAAATATCAGCTTGGCGATCGTGGCTCTATCCATGAACTCGAAGCCGGCGAATATGTCGACGACGACCTTGACGAATAGTCTCGCTTATGCTAATGTAAATACAAGCTGGTACGCTCTGCGGGGTTCCACTGAAAAAATGTGGACAGTGTGGAGACTAGATACAAAAATAAAAACAGCGGATTAAAACAAACATTTGCTTGTGCCCCTGGGTGGGCGCGTAGCAGCTTGAAAAATACTCCTCGAAAGAGGAGCATTTTTTTATCTAGAAGTGGACGATTAGTAGACCGCCAGCGCGGATTTGGCGTGGCTCGTCTAGCGTCCAGTCGATAATCGTACTCGGAAGGCTGCCGCCGGATTTGCCACGAACAATGCCATCGATGCTCTTAATGCGGTCTTGAACCTCGCGCGAGCTGCGACAAGGCGCTTCGCCGCGTGGGTTTGCGCTCGTAACGAGCAATGGGCCGGTTTCGCGAAGAAGAGAAAGCATATAATCGTTAGCCGGAATGCGAATGCCGATCGTGCCGAAGTTATTGAAATAAACGTGCTCGAAATCTGGGTTTTTCTCGAGTACTAATGTTAGTTCGCCAGGGAAGTAGCGGTTGGCAATCGCCATGCGACGACGGTCGATTCTGGCGTAGCGTGGGATATCTCTAACGCTAGGCACCATCAAAGTAAGAATTTTACCGCTATCAATTGGGCGGTCTTTGAGAGTAAGTAATTTAAGAATTGCAGGTTCATTATCCAGACGGACGGCGAGGCCATAAACGGTCTCGGTTGGAACAGCCAAAATAGCGCCTTTTTTCAAGGCGTTAGCGGCAGCAGAAATATCCTTCTGTGAAATTAACCTCATAACTCTATAATTATAGCACAGATTGGCTCAAAAGTCAAGATAAGGATGCTGATATAACAGATGATATAATATGCTTATGGATAAAAAGAAACTTCATTATGATGGCCCAGTAGTTCTCGTCGTCCTCGACGGCGTCGGTATTCGCGAGAACTCCAGTTTTAACGCGGTCAAAAAAGCACATCTTGAAAACTATAATCACTACATCGACGACTATCCTTGCGCAGCAATCAATGCTAGCGGTAAGTGGGTAGGCATTCCTGACGGCGATATGGGCAACAGTGAAGTTGGTCATAACGCGATGGGTGCCGGCGAGATCGTTCTTCAGCGCAGTGCTGCCGTTGAGCAGGCAATTATGGACGGTAAAGCCTTTACTGAGCCAGTTTGGCAGGACACCGTTAAGCGTGTTATCGATAATAATTCGACCCTACATTTCATGGGCATCTTCAGTGATGGTAACGTTCATTCCAATATTGCTCACCTCGAGAAAATGCTCGAGCAGGCCCATAAAGACGGCGTTAAGCGCGTACGCATTCATGCACTTATCGATGGTCGTGACGTGCCGCCTCAGAGTGAGCCAAAATACATTCAGCGCATCGAAAAATTTGTCGTAAAACTCGGTAGCCCAGACTATAAAATCGCCAGTGGCGGCGGCCGCATGGTCATTACTTGCGATCGCTACAATAACGATTGGGGCATGGTTGAAAAAGGTTGGCATACGCACGTTCTCGGCGAAGGTCGTCAGTTTGCTAGCGCAACCGAAGCAGTTGAAACTTTTCGCAAGGAAGAGCCAGGCCTTCAGGATCAGTACATGCCTGCCTTCGTCGTCGCCGAAGATGGCAAGGCTATCGGCACGATTAACGATGGCGATGCTGTTGTTTACATCGATTTCCGTGCTGACCGCGCTATCGAAATTGCCCGCGCCTTCACTTATGATGACTTCTCGTATTTCGATCGCATTCGCCGCCCAGACGTTCGCTTTGTTGGTATGACCGAGTATGACGAGGATATTCACGTTCCGCAGTATACTCTCGTCCAGACGCCAGTCTTCAAGCATTCGCTTACTAAGCATCTCGCTGCGGCCGGTATCCGTCAGTATGCAATTTCCGAGACGGTTAAATTCGGTCACATTACTTACTACTTCAATGGCAACTCTTATGATGTCCCAGCCGGCGAGGTCGAGGAAGAGGTTCCTTCCTACAAGGAGCCGTTCAATACGCGCCCATGGATGAAGTCCGCTGAAATTACCGATAAGCTTGTCGCTGCAATTGAGAGCGGCAATTATGACTTCCTTCGCGTGAACTATCCTGGTGGTGATATGGTCGGCCACTTTGGCGAACTCGAGCCAACGATTATCGCAATGGAATCCATCGACGTCTGCCTCAAGCGTATCGTTGACGCCGTGAATAAACTTGGCGGTATTACGATTATTACTGCCGACCACGGTAACGCCGAGGAGCTCATTGATGAGCAGGGTAATCCGAAGACTTCGCATACGACTAATAAGATTCCATTTGCGCTCGTTGATGACACGGACAACAAAGCGCTTTACAGGGTAAAGAAGGGTGAATTTGGTCTCGCTAACGTTGCTTCGACTGTCGCTGATTTGCTCGGTGTCGAGCCTGACGAAGCTTGGCTCCCATCGATTATTGAGGTAAAATAAAACCATGAACACTTTGGGTATGGTCATCGCTGCAAACGTATTCGCAACTATTGCGATTCTTTGCGGACTTAAGTTATTCGATCTCGGTAGTTCTCTTGCCGATCCGATTCGCAAATATGGTCCAATTCTTGGCACCGTTTTCGCTGTCGTCGCTATCTTTAACTTCCTACTCAAAGACACGCTTGATTTAACTGACGGCAACTATACGCTCTGGATGGTTGTCGTTAGTATGATAGGTTTTGCTTTCTATGACTTCATGGTCAACTTCGCGAAGCGTGGCCTGCTAGAGCCAAAAAGTAAAGAATCTCGCAAACGTGGTCGCGTCTCAAAAATGTCAGTTACTGCAGTCGCTTTACTGGATATTCTTTCGGGTGCAATCTTCGGTGCCGCTGCCGGTATTAGCTTTACGCTCAACTTCGGTACTGGTATCGTCACGCTTTGTTCGCTCATTCTGCTTCAGATCGTTATGAAAGTTGCCGTTATTCGTCGTTATCAGGATGCGCGCTTCACGCGCAAAGAAAACATTACAGTACTCGTTTTATCGCTTGCGACTTCGCCAATTGTTGCATCGCTCGTCAATCTATGGGCGCGCGACCGCTACCGTCATGTTGGCATTTTTATGGCGCTTGCCATTGGCTATCTAGCCTACCTCGGTATCTATCAGGTGGTGCTTATTGTCAAAAAGCTCCAAAACAGATAAAATAAGCTTATTATGCAGATCAAAAAAGCTATTATTCCAGTTGCAGGCTGGGGCACTCGCCGCTTGCCTATCACTAAGGTAATTGAGAAGGCTATGCTTCCTATCGGCAACCGTCCGCTCGCGGATTATGTCGTTGAAGACTGCGCTAAGGCTGGTATCGAAGACGTCTATATCGTCATCGACGAAAAACCATTTTCTCAGATTAAAGCTTATTACGAAGAAAACGAAAAGTTGAATAATTATCTCGTCGCTCGCGGCAAGGCTGATAAGGTTTCCATTGCAAACACTCAGCGCCCAGGTATGACGATTCATTTTTATTGCCAGAAAGACGTTGACGCTCGTTACGGCTCTGCTTGCCCAGTCGCACAGGTTGTAGAAGAGTTCGGTATTGATGAGCCAACTGTTGTCCTTATGGGTGATGACTTCATTTATAATGCTGATGGTTCTTCTGACCTCGTTCGCCTCATGGGATGTATTAATGAGCCTACTGATTCTGCAATGCTTGCAACCGAAATCGATCCAAATGACGTCGAAAAATACGGCGTGCTCAAGGTTGATGACGGTATCTTGACCGGTATTTACGAAAAGCCAAAGAAAGAGGAAGCTCCGAGTAACCTCATTAACATTAGCAAATACATCATGTCGCCTGTGCTTTTGAAGCGCATCGTTGATTACTGTCATGAGCACGATTTCGGCCCTGGCGATCAGGAGTATCTCATTACTGATCCAATCATCGACCACATCAAAGCTGGCGAAAAAATCTACGTCAAGCCAATTCGGGGTGAATATCTTGATGGCGGTTCCGCAGAGGGCTGGCTCCACGCAAATAACGTAGTTTGCGGCGGTAAATAATGCAGATTTCTGTGCGCGTCAAACCTGGTGTAAAGGGTGCGACGCGCCTTGAAAAACAAGAAGACGGCAGTTATGTCGCCTTTTTGCATGCACGTGCGCACGACGGGGAAGCGAATAAAGCGCTCATCGAGCTAATCTCTGATGAATTTTCCGTACCAAAAACGAGCATCAATATTACTTCCGGTGCTCATTCGCGTGATAAGAAAATCTCTTTCTAATTATTTTAGGAATTTCTCGTCTTTAATTTCGTCTGGTAGATAATTTTTGTCGAGCTTGAAGCCGGCTTCCCATTTTTGCCCTTCGCCAAAACCGAGTTCTTTCATGAGCTTAGTTGGTGCATTGCGGAGCCAGATTGGCACCGGCAGTCCCATCGTGCGACGTGCCATGTCGGAAGCTGCGTACCAGGCGTCAGTAGTCTGGCGGGATTTCTTCGACTTTGCGAGTGCGGTCGTGACGTGCGCAAGAATTAATCCGCTCTCTGGCATACCGATACGTTCAACTGCCATGAAGGCATTGAGTGCCAAGCCTAGTGCGCCATTGCCGGCTAGTCCGATATCTTCTGAAGCAAAAATCACCATGCGGCGCGCGACGAATTTTGGATCTTCGCCAGCATCGAGCATACGCGCAAGGTAATAGAGCGCCGCATCGGCGTCGCCGCCACGCATCGACTTAATAAAAGCGGAGATGTTGTCATAATGCTTGTCGCCTTTTTTGTCGTAGCCAGGCACTTTACGGCCGGCCGCTTCGAGCACTTCTTGTACGCCAACTTTCTGCGATAAACTGAGCGCTAATTCGAGGTCGCCGAGTGCTGAACGGGCATCGCCGCCGGATAATTCAGCAAGATAATCAACTGCGGCTTTCGTAACACGTTTGGTTGCTTTCTCGGCCTTAATAGCGCGATTAAGTACGGCAATAATATCGTCTTTGCTCAGATGCTTTACGACTACGACGCGACTGCGGCTGAGAAGCGGGGAAATCACTTCGAAGCTCGGATTCTCGGTCGTGGCGCCAATCAAGGTAATCAAACCAGATTCGACGTGTGGCAAAAAGGCATCCTGCTGCGCCTTATTGAAGCGGTGAATTTCGTCTACGAACAATACGGTGCGCTGTTTGAGGTTCCAGTTTTTCTTGGCCACTTCGACGACTTTTTCGACGTCTTTTTTGCCGCTTGTGACGGCAGAAATTTCGATAAAATCTGCTTTAAATTCCTTCGCGATGATACGCGCAAGCGTAGTCTTACCGGTACCAGGAGGGCCCCAGAAAATAATGTTCACTGGCTCCTGTTTGCGCACGATTTCGGTAAGGATTTTGCCCTCACCAATAATCTCATCCTGGCCAATCACCTCATCGAGGCTCTTTGGGCGCATGCGTTCAGCGAGCGGGACTCTATTGTCCATATTTCTCCTTTAAAACTTTGCGAGCGGCGCGCAAAATTGCTAGCTCACGAGCGGTGAAGAATTTTGCCTGATAAATCATATCGGTAGTATCAATCTTTTCGACCGCTGCGATTGCGGCGTCGATATTATCGAACCATTCTAGCTCAAAGCCGTCCTCTTCTTCGTCGTCCATCAGATTATTGCCGACGAATTCTGTCGCACGTGCGAGGAAGGCGTAGGAAATATTAAACTGGCCAAACTTATGGCGCGTTTCGTGTGTATAGCCAAGCGTGCAAAGTGGCTCGATTTTCCAACCGGCCTCTTCGATAACCTCACGATGTAATGCCTCGGTGATTAATTCACCTGGATCAATACCGCCGCCAGGTAGCTTGTAATAGCCACGATTCTTAGCATTAATTAGAGCAACGCGATAATCCTTGTCGACTAGCACAGCGCGTGAAGCAGTGCGCTCATCGAAAGTCGACTCGTCCTTGTCTTCTGGCAAGCCGAAATCGCTGTCGCGGAAATGCTCGATGCACTTGTCCGGTACGATATCTACGCGGAAATCAGTGAAGGTATTATTCTCGTTGTAATCGAAGTAGGCATCAATCGTTTTACCGCGAAAAACGTCCGGCATCCAGTGCTCGTCGTCACCCCACATTTTGTTGTATGGCAGGGAATTAATTTCGTACCAGCCCGGGATGAGCTCATCGGTCTCGACCGGCTCGCCGTCAAAATCCTCGCTCATGTAAACATGGGTAATGTCGGTTTCTGGCTCGCCTTTATAGTAGAGGTTGCGAAAGACAATCTGGCCAACCTTATGCGCGTCGCGGACCTTGATTCCAACCTCTTCCTCAGCCTCGCGAATTGCAGCAGCTTTTGGTGTTTCGCCTGGCTCAACTTTGCCGCCTGGCTCAGTTAATTTTCCGGCACCAAAACCGCGTTTCTTGATTCCTAGGCAGGTCTTATTGCCGCGTTTTAGAATCATCAAAGTTAGGTGTCGAATCATACGCCTCCTATGCGCTTAATGGTCTTGTTCTTAAGATATATAATACTCCATTTACGAAGGCCCAGTCTAGGCTAACAGGGGCGCCGATTGCTTTTTCGGCCTTGCGCACGGCGTGCCACAGTTGCTGAACCTGATCGGCTTCCAATATAAGCTCGTCTTCGTCGCTTTCAAGCGCCACGGTGCCGTCACGCTTGTCGACTAGAATCATTTCACTCTCATCTTCATTTCCGAGCACGCTGTTATTTGCCCACAAATCTGCCTCGATAACTATCTCGTCGCGCGCATCAGTATAGGGGTTCTGTGAATGAATCATACCACGTAGCTCGCCGTCGAGAAATTCCTGCACGACGATTGCGCTTGGCGTCCAGCGGCGCTCGGCGTTTGCCTGCATGTACATAATTGTTTCAATCAATTTATCGCGCGATACTGGCGCAATTGTTTCGGTGGCGTCGCTAGAAACTGGGGAAGCGCGCAAAATCACTTTCTGGATTTCGAGTTTGTCGAATTCGCGCAAGATTTCGTTACTCAAACCATAGCCGACATGCTTATCGATAGGCACGATAAAGCCACGTGCGGTACGTAGGCCGGCACGCTTAGTCTTAGCTAAGAGCGAACCTAACTGGCCGACAATTCGAATGTCGTCGCTAGCGTCTAAGGTTAGAGTATTACTCATATTTGTTAATTATATCATAAACATTGACTTTTTGCACATTTTGTGCTATAATGAAGGCATACCATTAGGTTTGTCGCTTATAGACAAAAGTACATTGAAGGAGGTTGTATTATGGGATACACCAACAAAGAGTTAACAGAGAAATGGCATGCAGAACGCGACCGCGCTAATCAGGAGCAGGCACGCGCAGCAGAGCTTCAGGGCAAGCTGGCAGCTGTTCAGGATCGCAACAGTGAGCTTGAGAAGCTCAATGGCGAACTCGAAGATAAGCTTAAGGCTTCTCAGGCCCGCATGGATGCACTCGAGGAACAGATTAAGTTTCATGAGGCTGCCACTAAGAGCGCAAACGAAGACGCTAATGAACAGCGTGCTAAGGTTGCTAAGCTTGAAGCGCAGCTCAAGGCTAAAAAAGAACGTCTGAGTCCTGGTGCTCAGGATCTGATTTCGCATACTAAGCACGATCCGGATGCAGATATCATTTCTACGGACGCTATCATTCATGCTGCTGCATCAGTTGCTTCATCTAGCGAGAAGGACACCAGCTTCCTTAATGTCATTTTAGCGGCAAGCGCAAGCGATCCCGCAGTCGAAGAACGTAGCTATATCGAACTCACCGACGGTGATGACGAAGGCGACGACGAAGAAGACGATGATGATAACGAAGAGGAAGAGGAGCCAAATGAGTCTGGCGCTCCATATGGACGCTCGCCCGATGGCGAGTATCTTGATCCAGACGAGGCTTGATTCTGACAAGAAGTAATTCTCAGTTTTAACTCACCGACAAAAAACCACCGCATCCGTGCGGTGGTTCCTTTTTTATCTTAAGCCTTGAAGATGCTCTTGATGTCGTTTGGAAGCATGATTACGGTCTTCTGGCTTGGGTCGGAAGAAATCTTTTCAAGCGTCTGAAGAGTACGAATCTGAATACCGCCTGGAGTATGAGCGAGAAGCTGTGCAGCCTCGGCAACGGACTTAGCGGCAGATTTTTCACCTTCTGCGGCAATGATTGCGGCGCGGCGTTCGCGTTCAGCTTCTGCCTGCTTTGCCATTGCGCGTTTCATATCACCTGGGAGCTCGATGTTTTGGAGTTTAACGTTCTCAATATCGATACCCCACTTGTCAGTCTCCTTATCGACGATTTCCTTAATCTGAGCGGAAATTTCATCACGCTTAGAAAGAAGCTCATCAAGCTCGAAGTTACCGGTGATATCACGGAGAGCAGCCTGAGCAAAGTTTGTAGTTGCGTAGACATAGTTAGTAGTCTCAAGCAAAGCCTTTGCTGGATCGAGCACGCGGAAGTAAACGATTGCATCGACACCTACGGTGACGTTATCCTTAGTAATAACTTCCTGCTTTGGCACATCAATAGGTGTGGAACGAACGTCGACACGAGAGACGGTCTGCAAGTATGGAATGATGACGCGTAGACCTGGTTGCTTAATACCGCTATACTTGCCAAGCGTAAAGACAACACCGCGCTCAAACTGACGAATAACACGGCAGCCTGGCAAGATAACGAGCAAAATCACGAAGATAATTACTCCAATAATTAGTTCTGGCATATTAAATACTCCTTTTGTTTTTTCTTAATTAATTATACCTTATTTCGAAGCAAGGCCAGCATCCATTAGGCGCTGAACTTCCTTGTAGTCATTATCGGTATTCCAGGTGCCCGCAAAGCCGTCTGCGGTGAATTTGTCGAAGAAGAAACGTGGCACGCCGCCATTGATTTTCTTCTGAGCTTCCTTCGTGTTTTTGTCGAGCTCAGCAACAGTCTCGTTATTTTTCATGCAGCTAACGAGCTTGTCGCGATCGATACTATCTAGCTCGTCGGCGATATTATAGAAGTAATCCATGCTGAGTGTAGGAATTTTCTCGCTATAGCGGTCTACACCGATGCCACGAGAGTGGTAATCTTTGTAGATCTTAGCGAGCAATGCGTAGTAGTATCCCCAGAAGTCACCCTGTTTTGCAGCGCAATATGCTGCTTCGCCAGCTGGGCGACTATTCGTCGAGTGGCCGTTTTCATAGTTTACGTCCGTGACGCGAATCTCGAATAAGATGTTATTTTCTTCAATGTAATGCTTGTCGAAGTGCTCCATATTGGCAGCAACCGCATCAGAGAACTTGTCACAGTATGGACAGAAGATATCGGTGTACATAATAAAGTGATGCGTTGCGGTCTCTTTATTGCCCTTAGTCATTTGTTCATTCCAGACGGTCATATCAATCGGTGTAGGATTAATCGAGTTAAAGATAACTAGTGCGCCCAAAAAACCGACGACTAAGACTAAGAGTCCGATTCTAATGGCTTTTTGCATGTTCCTCCTTGTAGTTCTTGCTACTAATTATAATGAAGTTAATATAGCCTAAGCGAATAATCGAGTAGAGTAGAAGTATGAAGGCGAGAATGGTTAGAGCGTATCCGACCGTCTCGGATAATGCGACTGCACTTGCGCCGGCAATTGCGGATAGTAATGGCGTTAATAAGCCGATACCGCAGCTTGGGCAACCGAGCGCTAGAAAACCAAGCACTGCACCGATTCCGCCCGTACTGACACCGTTCAACGACTGCTCTTTTTCGCGGTTGCGTAGAGCGAAAACAATTTGCGTTACGACGATACCTTGCCATAGTGATAGAAAGATAATCGTAATGCCATAAAACGAAGTAAAGTTCTCTAGGATTGCCGGAAATATGCGCCCCAGTATTTCTAGCTTACGGTCGATGGCGAGGCCTGACCAGATTAGCTGCCAGTTGCTACTACCATCGCGGAAGAAGGTTAGGAAATATAGAAAAACCAAGAAACTCAGCAAGAAAACCGCTAGATATTTAGGTTTCTTAAGGATATAGCCCGTACTAACTAGCGCAAACTTACTGCGATCCGAGATTGTTTCAATTATTTTTCGGATTGCCATAGGCCGTGAATATTACAGAATGCATATGCGCGGACCTTACCGTCGCCTCTCATCTTAGAGAACTTAACGACTGGCGGGGTAGTGAGGCCGAGTCTCTGAATTTCGACGCGTTCGCCATCGGTAAGAGCAATCCACTCAATGCGATGCTCTGGCTCCATTGGGTGGAGCTGAAGGCCAATCTGAACCTCGGTATCGTTCTGATTGAGCTCAATAATAGGCGCATGCTTTTCGCTGCCTTCAGTACCGTGAATATGGTCGAGGATTTCCATGTCGCTGCCGCAGCAAGTAGGGCGGACGTTAGGGTCGACCATCACAAACAATAAATTACCGCAGGTGTTGCAGCGATAGAACTTTAAACCGTCTTGATTTTCCATATACCTCCTTAATTACTTTTTATTTTAGCGTATTTCTCTGGCAAAATCTACCATCCCTTTGGCATATTATTTCACACTAAAATTTTCAAAAGTCAAGGAATTTTGGCGCTCCACCCCTGTAAAATCGTAAAATATCATAAAATAATCTGCGAAAAAGTCAATGTTGACGAAAAAAGCGCTAATGTATAGAATAATGGCAGAAGGTGTTAGCATCGGACGGGAAGTTGAGAGATCCGCCTGATGCGCAAGATAGGCCCTAATCTGCGAAGGGGCTTATTTTTTTATCTGCTATACTGGACGGATGGAAGATTTTAAAACGATTGAAGGCGCAACCGCTTTATTTAAGGCGAAGAATGCGCTAGGTAAAGAAAACTGTATCTTTGTACTTTACCTAGATACTCAGCATGAAGGTATGAAATATGGCATCGCTGGCGGTATGGCTGGCGGCCTCGCAGCCGGTCTCGGCGTAGGTGTTGGTGTTTATAAAAACACCTCAGCTTGCGAACAGATTCTCGCTGGTGACTACAAGGGCCTCCTTGTAAACGCTACTGAAAAAGGCCTTCATCTTATTGCTTTGCAGGGCAAGGGCGGCGCAATGCTTCGTATTCAGCCAGATAAGCTCACGCCAGAGCTGGATCAGTATATGTTCCTCGATTATGGCCTTATTAAAGGTATCGAGGTAAAGAACTTCAGCTTTATCCAGAAGAAAGTCCAGAAAGTTCGTATCTCTTATGGCGATAAGGCGAAGATGTTCCTCCTCGGTAATGTTGCGGAGAAAAACATTCCTTATCAGGCAGAGAACTTCGCAAAGTTTGCCGCAAAGTATAAAAAATAGTATTTTTAGGCCGTCCGACTATCAAAGGGCGGCTTTTTTATGGTAAAATAGCGTCATGGTGCGTTGGCGGAGCAGTTACGCAGCGGTCTGCAAAACCGCGTAGACCAGTGCAACTCTGGTACGCACCTCCAAGATTATTTAGGTCAGTGGCCCGAGTGGCGGAATTGGTATACGCGGCGGACTTAAAATCCGCTTCCTTTACCGGATTATGAGTTCGAGTCTCATCTCGGGCACCAACCCCTAGAATCGACCCTATTGGGTCTTTTTTGTTGTTTTATTTACAATATGAAATTGAAAATCATTTTCATTTTCGATAAAACGCGCTACTATAGATATATGACATATAACACGCGTCAAAAAGAAGCAATTATATCTTTAATCCAATCGAAAAAGACTGATTTTTCCGTAAAAGAAATCTATCAAGAGCTCGTAAAAAGTGGCGAAGAAATCGGCCAAACTACTATTTATCGCATTATTGATGGCTTAGTCGCAGACGGCCAGCTACAAAAAACGCTCGGCAGTGATGGTTCGGCGCGCTTCCAATTTTTAGAAGCCTGCGATCACTTCGGTCACTGTTATCTCAAGTGCAACGATTGTGGCAAGCTTGAACATGTCGACTGCGAAGACCTTTGTGACCTTACGGAGCATATCAAGCGCCAGCATAAATTCGCTGTTGATGAAGCAAATATTGTAATTAGTGGAAAATGCAGGAGTTGCCAATGAAAATGAAAAAAGTTTGGGCGTCACTGGCATTGGTAGCGGTAGTTGCCGGCGTTTTTTGCGCCATGGTTTTCCTGAAGCCTCAACCAAAGAAGGACTTTAGTGTTGTAGCCACTAACTTTATTGGATATGATGTTGCACGCGCAGTCATGGGTGATTCCGGCGAGGTAAAAATGCTCTTAAAGCCTGGCTCTGAAATGCATAATTACGAGCCGACACCTCAGGATATTATTGATATTTCTGAAGCTGACTTCTTTATTTATGTCGGCGGCGAATCCGACGAGTGGGTTGACGGTGTTCTAAAGGACAACAATATCGGCGAAGAAAAGACGATTCGCTTGATGAACTTTGTTGGCGTTGAACTTGAGGAATTCAAAGAGGGTATGACTGGCGAGAAGGAAGAAGACGCTGAGTTTGATGAGCATATTTGGACTAACCCATTAAACGTTGCTCGTATGGTTGAGGCCGTACGCGATCGTTTTATTGCGAAGAAGCCAAGGCGCACTGATATTTTCACTACGAACGCAAAGGAGTACACTGAGAAACTCACTAGCATCAACTATCAAATTCGCGACATCGTCAGTAAAGCTAAACGCAAAGAACTCATCTTTGCTGATCGCTTCCCATTCCGTTATCTTACGGTCGAGTATGGCTTGGAATATTATGCTGCCTTCCCGGGTTGCGCCGAGCAGACTGAAGCTAGCAGCAGTACGATTGCCTTCCTAATTAATAAGGTAAAAGCTGATAATATCCCGGTGATTTTGAAAATTGAGCTTACAAGTGATGCGCTCGCGCAAACTATTGCCAATGAGACTGGCGCGAAGATTATGACGCTCAATTCTGCGCATAATATCTCGCAAGAAGATTTCAAAGCTGGCAAAACCTATGCCGACATCATGCAAGATAACCTTGAAGTCTTGAAGGAGGCGCTTAACTAATGCCGCTTCTGACGCTTAAGAAACTTCGCCTTGGCTACGATGATAAAACTATCATAAAAGATGCTAGCTTCGCGCTAGAGCAGGGTGATTTTGCTTGTGTTGTTGGCACGAATGGTTGCGGTAAAAGTACGCTCATTCGCGGCATCCTTGGCCTCATTAAACCGCAGTCCGGCACGATAAAGTACGACAATCTCGATCATACTCAGATTGGCTATTTGCCTCAAGAAACGCGCGTTGATGCGAATTTCCCGGCTACGGTCGAAGAGATTGTTTTGACTGGTTGTCTCGGCCATATGAAGATGCGCCCATTTTATTGTCATAGTGAACATAAACATGTACACGAGAGTCTAAAGAAGCTCGGCATTGACGCGCTCGCGAAGAAAAGTTTTGTTGATTTGTCTGGCGGCCAAAAGCAGAAGGTCTTACTTGCACGCTCGCTTTCCGCGACTAAAAAACTCCTTATTCTCGATGAGCCTTCTAACAATCTTGATTTCAAGTCACGCAAAGATTTCTATGCCACTCTCGGCAAGCTCAATAAAGAGCACGGTTTGACGATTATGATGATTACGCATGACCTCGATGCCGATGATCTCATTGGCAATAAAGTCATCGCGATTAAGGATGGTGTTGTAAATATTACAACAACTAAAGAATATCTCAGGAGCTACCGCTAATGTTTGATATGTTTACTTATCCGTTTATGCAGCGTGCATTATTGGTCGGCTTAATGATCGCTATCTGCGCTGCTCTCGTTGGTGTTTCGCTTGTTCTTCGCAAGAACTCAATGATCGGCGATGGCCTTAGTCATACTGCTTTTTCGGCCTTTGCGCTCGCGACGGTACTTGGTTTGACGCCACTTTACTTCGCTTTGCCGGTTGTAATTATCGCTTCATTCTTCGTTTTGCGCCTTAGTCAGAATCGCAAGATGCACGGCGATGCGGCAATCGCAGTTCTATCGGCTTCCAGTCTTGCGATTGGCACTATGGCGATTTCCGTCTCGAAGGGCGTGAATATTGATTTAAATAGCTACTTATTTGGTAGTATTCTCTCGGTTAGTTGGGGCGATGTATTACTAAGCGCTATTCTTGCAGTGGTTGTCATTCTGCTATACTTATTTGCTTATCATCGCATCTTTGCGATTACTTTTGACGAGGAATTCGCGAAATCAGTTGGCGTTAAAACAGGTGTTTACGACGCGATTTTTGCAGCTATCTGCTCGGTCGTGGTCGTACTCGGCATGCGCCTGCTCGGCTCGTTATTGATTTCTAGCCTAGTTATTTTTCCGACTCTCAGCGCCATGCGCCTATGTCGCACCTTCAAGGGCATCGTCTTTACTTCTGTAATTATCTCGATTATTGCATTTGTGGCTGGCCTAATGGCGTCCTATACTTTCGCTACACCAACCGGCGCAACAGTGGTAATTGCGAACTTAATTATCTTTGTGATTGCATATCTTATCGAAAAAATCCGAAAGTGCTAGCATTTTTGAGATTCGCGTGTTATAATCAATAGCAGTTGCGGGTTTAGCTCAGTTGTTAGAGCGCTTCCTTGCCAAGGAAGAGGTCGAGAGTTAGAGTCTCTTAACCCGCACCATTTTTTTATGCTATGATTTTTTATACGGCGGCGTATTCTTCTAAGATTTAGCCCTGGGATTACTCCCGGGGCTTTTTAGCGTGCTATAATAATAGATATGGCAGTTTCCATGCGCAAGCAGATCGCGCAGAATAAACGCAACACTATTTTTATTATCATCGTTTTTGTTGCTTTCATTTCGCTAATTGGCGGCATTTTTGCCTGGCTCTACGACAATCCTTCCGTCCTTATTACGACTGCAATTATTTCCGCTGCCTATGCTTTAATTCAGTATTTCTTAGCAGACAAACTTGCAATTCTTGGCACGGGTGCGCGCCAAATCGAAAAGGTTGAAAATCCTCGCTATTACAAGATTGTCCAGCAGCTTGCCGAAGATGCTAAGCTCCCGATGCCTAAGGTTTATATTATCGACGACCCAGCGCCGAATGCTTTCGCGACTGGTCGCGACCCACAACATGCCTGCGTTGCTGCTACGACTGGCCTACTTGAAATTATGGATGATAAAGAGCTCCGTGCAGTAATGGGGCACGAATTATCGCATGTAAAGAACTACGATATTCGCGTTAATATGATTGTCTTTGGTCTCGCTTCTATCGTTGGTCTTATTTCCGACATGGGCCTTCGTATGCTTTTTTGGAGCGATCGCGACGAAGAAGATAACTCTCCAGTCGGTGTTTTATTCGCGCTTATTACGCTCATTCTCGCACCATTCGTTGCCACTATGATTCAGCTCGCAGTTTCGCGTCAGCGCGAATATCTTGCCGATGCTTCGTCGGCTGCGCTTACTGATACCGATGACATGATTGATGCTCTTCGCAAACTTGATACTCATCACCGCCCAATGCGCCAGCAGAACGTTGCGGCGGAAGCGCTTTTTATTGCTGGCCCTCTGAAAAAATCGATTATTAGTAAAATTTTTGCAACCCACCCACCGCTAGAGGCGCGCATAGAAAGGCTTGAAAATGCAAAAAAATAAAGAAAAGAAACCACGCAAATCTTTTAAAGAGGCGTTTTATTCTACCCGTGAGAAAATTTGGGCAAAGAAGAATGAGCGTCTACGACTCCACCATAGTTTTAAGCGCAGCTATCGCGAAGATTACCAACGTGGCTTGAAAGCGCCTGGACTAGTTGCGCATGCCGTTAGTACGCTTAAAATTATTTTCAAGAACTGGAAGCTATTCTTCGGCTTCATGTTTATTATTGTTGCAATGAATATTATATTCGTCGGCCTCATGAGTGAAGACACTTATCAGACGGTCCAAGACAGTATTGATGAGTCGAGCGAAGTTTTGCAGTACGGCGAAGTTGGTCGCCTTGCGAAGTCTGGTCTTCTTCTTATTTCGACCGTGACGACTGGCGGTCTTACGAAAGGTATGACTGAGGTTCAGCAAGTATTCTTGTTCTTCTTTGCTTCCGTTACGATTCTCGTTACTATTTACTATTTGCGCCATCTAATGGCGGGGAACCATCCACGTTTGCGCGATGGTCTCTATAATGCCTTGACACCACTTATTTCGACAATGCTAGTGTTGATTTTGGTATTCATTCATATGATTCCAGTCTTCGTTTTCATGATTGTCTACTCTACGGCGCTTGCTACGGATTTCTTGGCGCAGCCACTTTATGCCTTCCTATTTTGGCTCTTCGGTAGCTTACTATTGTTACTCTCGGCTTATCTCTTGCCGGGCTCAATTCTTGCAATTTGTGCTACGACTGTTCCGGGTATTTATCCAATGCAAGCGGTCAATGCTACGACCGATCTTATTCAGGGCCGCCGCACAAAATTTATCATCCGTGTACTATTTGCATTTCTGTTTGTTGCTGTAATTTGGATCATTGTTATGTTGCCGCTTATTTATCTCGATCTCTTCCTAAAGCAGAATATTGAATGGCTAGAAGGTGTGCCATTTGTCTCGTTCTTGCTCCAGATTATGACAACCTTCACGATTGTCTATCTCACTTCCTATATTTATCTATTCTATAGAAGGATGCTCGATGATCCCGAATGATGTGCGTGAGCGCGTCGAAAAGCTACGCGATCTAATCAACGATTATCGCTATCACTACCACGTCCTCGATGAGTCAATTATGTCCGAGGCGGCAGCGGATAGCTTAAAGCATGAACTATCTCAGCTCGAAGAGAAATATCCAGAGCTCATTACGCCAGATTCGCCAACGCAGCGCGTAGCTGGCCAGGCGCTCGATAAGTTTCAGAAAGTTGCGCATGCTGAGCGCATGATTTCGCTTGCCGATGTTTTCTCGGAAGCAGAAGTCGCCGAATGGCTCGACCGCATCGCAAAACTTGGTGCCATTAACCCAGAATTATTTGTCGATATTAAAATGGACGGCCTTGCTATGGCGCTCATTTATGAAGATGGTCTGCTTAAGCAGGCCGTAACGCGCGGTGATGGTAAAGTTGGCGAAGATGTTACGATGAATGTTCGCACGATTCAGAACGTTCCACTTTCTATTCCGCAAAAAGAGCATACAGAAGTTCGTGGTGAAGTTGTGATTTTTAAGGCTGATTTCGATAAACTTAACGAGCAGCAGCGCGCAAAAGGTAAGCCGGAATTTGCTAACCCACGCAACCTTGCAGCTGGTACGATTCGTCAGCTTGATCCAAAGATTGCTGCTTCTCGCCCGCTTAAATTCATGGGTTACGATATGGTTTCGCCAAATCTTCCGAAGAACTCTGACGTTTATGAACGCCTCGAAGCGCTCGGTTTCCGCACTTCTAAGCAGCAAAAGATTTATCATGATTTGGCTGGCGCAATGGGCTTCATCCGCCATCTCGAAACCGCACGTCAAGATTTGCCATTTGGTACTGATGGTGCCGTTATTAAAGTAAATGATCGCAAAGTCTACCAAGCCCTCGGCATTGTCGGTAAAACGCCACGCGCTGCCGTTGCTTTCAAATACCCAGCCGAAGAAGTTGCGACAACTGTCAAAGATATTGTGATTTCGATTGGTCGTACTGGTGCTGCAACGCCGGTTGCTGTGTTTGATCCGGTACAGGTTGCAGGCTCTACGGTCCGTCATGCCTCACTTCATAATGCGGATGAAATTGCTCGTCTCGATATTCGCATTGGTGATACGGTAATTATTTACAAAGCGGGCGATATTATTCCGCAGGTTAATCGCGTTTTAACTGAGCTTCGCCCAAGCAATTCTGAAGCTTACGATTACGAAAAGGCACTCGCTGAGCAATACCCGGAGCTCGAATTTGAACGCCCAGCCGGTGAAGTGGTTTATCGCGTTAAAGGCTCTAATGCGAGCGAAATGCTTAAACGTGCGATTGAATATTATGCTTCGAAACCTGGCCTCAATATTGAAGGCCTCGGCGAGAAAAACGTTGTTGCACTCATTGATGCTGGCCTCGTTGGCTCCATCGCGGATTTGTATACTTTGACTGCAGGTCAGGTTGAAGCTCTCGACCGTTTTGCTGAGATTTCCGCGCATAAGTTGATTGATAATATTCAGGCCTCCAAGAATCCGCCACTCGCTCGTTTTATTACTGCAATTGGCATCCGTCATATTGGCACACAGACTGCGATTGATCTCGCGGCACACTTCAAGACGTTTGACGCCTTGCGCGATGCGACTGAGTCTGAACTGCTCGAAATGCCGGGCATTGGCAAAATCGTAGCCGAATCTATCCTTGCTTTCTTTGCCGACGAAGACAACTTGGCGCTGCTCGATAAGCTCAAAGAGCTCGGCGTCGAGCCGGTCTATCAGGATACTTCCGGCGGTAAGCTTAACGGACTTAGCTTTGTTGTTACTGGCACGCTTGATTCTATGGGTCGCGATGCTGCTGCAGAGAAAATCCGCGCGCTTGGCGGAGAATTCCACAGCTCCGTTGTAAAAACTACTACTTATTTAGTTGCTGGCCATAACACCGGTAAATCCAAGCTCGAAAAGGCCGCTAAGTATGGTACGGAAGTAATTGATGAAGAAAAATTCTTAGAATTATTAGGAGAATAATATGAAAATTTGTGTTTCTTGCAGCCTTAGCTTTCCTGATGAGGTTCAAGCCGTCGCAGATGAGCTCAAAAAACTGGGTCACGAAGTAGATTTACCGAATGGTATTATGAACCGCGCCATCGAGCAAGCAGATTTTGATGCGGTTTCCGCCAAGCATGATGGTGGCTACGACGCAATGCGTGCACACTTCACTAAAATCCGTGAAGCCGATGCGCTCCTCGTCTGCAACTTTACAAAGAAGGGCATCGATAACTACATTGGCGCCAATACTTTTCTCGAAATGGGCTATGCCTACTCATTGGAGCTTCCAGTCTATACTTATAACCCCCTTCCGGACCAACCATATATTAACGACGAGCTCCGCGCCTTCGATGTCATCGAATTAAGTAAAGATTTAACTAAAATACATAACTAATCGACAGTAATCTCTGAAAGCTTTGCGCAGGCTACGGCCGAGCAAAAGCAGTCGTCGCCCGTAACGACGGGCCGACGAACTGCTGCGCTTTTAGAGATTACTGACGGTTAGAGTATATGTATTTTATTTAAATTAGCACTCTTGCATTCCGAGTGCTAATTGACTATAATAGGGGTATGGTAGATGAATTTAGCGAAATTATGAACCATCTCAGCGAAAATGCGCGCTTTGCGTTGCAGAAAGCTGACTATTTTTCCAAACGCTACAATCAAGGCTACATGGGCACCGAGCATCTCTTGATGGGCATTATGGCTCAGGACACTTGTACTGGCGCTAAAATTTTAGCTAGTGAGGGCGTTGACCTTGACCAAATCGAGCGCGCACAGGGCAAGGTTGCCGTCGATGTTCCGGCTGCGCCAATGGCAATGATGTCTCTTTCCGAAGCAACTGTTCTTACGCTTCGTATGTCTCTCAACTTCGTCAAGGAGAATGGCCTCGACATTGTTGGTACTGAGCATATCGTTTATTCGCTTTTGCGCCAGCCAAATTCTCGTGCTAGTGTTCTTTTGAATCAGCTCGACGTTGACTTAGATAAGGTCGCGAATGAGATTGAAGAACTTATCGAAAAACAGGCCGACGAAGCTAAACTTGAAGCTCGGAAACGCAAGGCTGGCAAACGTCCAACTTTCCGCTGGCTTAATAAATTTGGTACTGACCTTACCGACCAGGCAAAGCAGGGCAAACTCGATACTGTTATTGGCCGCGACCAGGAAATCGAACGTGCTGTTACGGTTCTTTGCCGCCGCACAAAATCTAATCCGGTCCTCATTGGCGAGGCTGGCGTCGGTAAAACTGCTATCGTTGAAGGCCTTGCGATGCGCATCGCAAAAAACGATGTACCGAGTGCTTTGATTGGTAAACGTATATACCAAATCGACCTTAGCTCTGTCGTTGCTGGCACGAAATTCCGCGGCGAATTTGAGGAGCGCATTAAAGGTATTATTGACGAAGCGGTCGACAATGATGACGTAATCCTATTCATCGATGAGCTCCATTTGCTCGCTGGCGCTGGTAGTGCAGAAGGTAGCATGGACGCCGCAAATATTCTCAAGCCAGCTCTCGCACGCAACCAGCTCAAACTCATTGGCGCAACCACCCTTGATGAATATCGCAAGAATATCGAAAAGGATAAAGCACTTGCTCGCCGCTTCCAAACCGTCATGGTTAACGAACCATCGCCAACTATTACGCTCCGCATTTTGAAGGGCATCAAAAAACATTACGAAGAGCACCATCAAGTCACGATTTCTGATGAAATTCTTGAAGAAGCAATTAATCTTTCCGAACGCTATATTTCTGATCGTTTCATGCCAGACAAAGTCATCGACGTAATCGATGAAGCTAGTGCAATCGCTCGCGTTTCACTCGATAAGGCTGGCGCTAGCGTTTATAAGAAAAATAAGATCGAACTTGCTGGCTTGCAGGAAAAAATCGAAGCTGCTGCCGAGAAAGAAGACTACGAAAAGGCTGCAGAATATAAGACTCGCGCTGCGCAGCTCGAAGCTGAAATTAAGAAGCTCGAAAAAGCTAATAAGAATCTCGATAAGGCTCCTGCGGTTACGAGCGATAATCTCGCCCAGGCAATCAGCCTCAAGACTGGCATTCCAGTTAGTCGTGTTCGCGGCTCCGAACAGGAACTGCTATTGAACCTCGAAAAGCATCTCCAGAAAGAAATTATCGGTCAGGATGCCGCAATTAAGGCAACTGCTAAGGCGATTCGCCGTGGCCGTTCCGGTATCGCAGATATCCATCGCCCAATTGGTTCCTTCATCTTCATGGGCCCAACCGGTGTCGGTAAAACTGAGCTCGCAAAAACCATTGCGCGCGAAGTCTTTGGCGGCGATGATGCTTTGATTAAAATCGATATGTCCGAATTTGGCGAAAAGCACAATGTTGCTCGCCTCGTCGGTGCACCAGCTGGTTATGTTGGCTATGAAGATGGCGGCAAACTTACCGAGCAAATTCGTCGTCGCCCATATTCCGTTGTACTCTTTGACGAAATCGAAAAAGCTCATCCAGAAGTCTTCAATATTCTCCTTCAGATTCTTGAGGATGGCGAGTTGACCGACGGCCAGGGCACGAAAGTTAAGTTCAATAACTCGATTATTATTCTTACAAGTAATCTCGGCGCGGAAGACATGTATCGCGAATCCGAAATGGGCTTTGCGGCGAAAACGAAGCACGATGCAAAAGAGCTTGCGGCTGAACATGACGCTAACGAAGCTGCTGCAATGAAAGCACTTCGCAAACTCATGCGCCCAGAACTCATTAATCGTTTTGATGCAATCGTTACCTTCAACGCACTCAGTGAAAAGAACGTCGAGCAAATCTTCAATAATATGATTGAGGATCTCAAGAAGCGCCTCGCTACTAAATCGATTGGTCTCGAAATTACGCCAAGCGCCAAGAAACATCTCATCGAAGAAGGTTACGACATTAAGAATGGTGCACGCCCAATGCGCCGCGCCATCGAAGACGAAGTCGAAACTTTGCTTGCTGATGGCATTCTTGCCGGTAAGCTCAATAAGGGCGATATTGCCAAGATTGAGTATCAGAAGGGCAAGTTTACGCTCGTTAAAGCACGCGAATAACGCGTTTATGCTAAAATTAGCTTAATGGATCAAGATAATCCCAATGGTTTTGTTGAAAGCGAACGTGGTATTATTTTGAATGCGCCACTGCCAGAAGAAAGGCAGTCTCCGACTGCGCCCGCGCCAAAACCGCCAAAGAAACATGAGGGCAAAATTGTCGGTCTTGTCCTATTCATACTCGCGGCTGGCTTGATTGCTTTTGCGGCAACTCAAATCGACTATACGGCTATTTCCGATACGATTGCCGGCAATGGCTATGAAGCAGGTGAAGTCCTCGAAAAAGTTATCAGTGATATTGATTTGACTGATGACGGTATGCGCATTTTAAAGGCGACGCGCCCAGCTTTGCAGAGCGCAGATGAATTTAATAATAACTGCCAGTCGAAGGTTCAGAATTCATCAACTCTTGGCTGCTATCGTGATGGTCGTATCTATATCTACGATATTTATCGTGCAGAACTAGAGGGTATTCGCCAGGCTACGCTTGCGCATGAGTTTTTGCATGCCGTATGGGCACGCATGAGCGGTGCTGAACGCGAGAGTCTTTCTGCTTCATTGAAGAGTGTTTATGATAGTAATAAAACTATCCAGAAGGACATGGAAATTTATGATGTTTCGGATCCTAACGACGAAATTCATTCACGTATAGGCACGCAGGTTGCGCCAGAAGAATTGCCGGAGGATTTACGCGCGCATTATGCAAAGTATTTCAAAAGCCATGCCGATACAGTCGCATATTATGTTAAATATAATTTAGTTTTTGAGGACCTCACCACGCGCCTAGAGCAGTTGCAGGCTGACATTGCGGAAAACCGCAAAAAGCTCGAGATAATGAAAACTAATTATAAGAATGAGTACGATACGTTTAATGCGGATTTGAAGTCATATAATGAGCGTCGCAACGATCCAAAAGGCTTTTCTTCGGATGAAGAATTCCGATTAACATATGAGAAGCTCGTAGATCAACAAAAACATCTCCAGGCCAGTTACAATACGCTCGTGTCCTATATTGAAGAAACTAATAAGCTTATTAACGACTATAACCAAAAGGCGCTTTATTCTAACGATTTGCAGCATAGCATCGATAGTAATTTCAAGCCAGCTGACAATTTTTAGCACTCTTGCATTTTGAGTGCTAATTTACTATAATGGAGCCATGAAAGATTATTTGGTTCCAACAGTTATTGAAGAAGATAATCGCGGTGAACGTGCCTATGATATTTATTCGCGTTTGCTTAAAGAGCGCGTAGTATTCTTGGGCGAAGAGGTTAACTCTGCAACCGCAAACATCGTTATTGCACAGCTCTTGCATCTTGCTTATGAAGATCCAAAGAAAGACATTAAGCTCTATATTAACTCTCCTGGCGGCTCCGTTTATGATGGTCTCGCTATTATCGATACGATGAACTATATCGAGCCAGATGTTCAGACTATCGGTATCGGCCTTCAGGCTTCCATGGGTGCAATGCTTCTTTCTGCTGGCACCAAGGGCAAACGTTTTGCGTTACCAAACTCTCGCATTATGATTCATCAGCCAAGCTCCGGCACGGAAGGTAAGATTACCGACCAGGAAATTGCTCTTCGTGAAGGCGTTTACTTAAAGAAAGTTCTCGCTGAAATGATGGCAAAGAACACTGGCAAGACTCTCGCTCAGGTTGAAAAAGACATGGATCGCGACAACTGGATGTCCGCCAAAGAAGCCAAAGAATACGGCATTATCGACGAAGTTATCGAATAATAATGGCCAAGAAAAACACCCGAGTTTCCGGTACTCGGGTGTTTTTTCTTATCCGTTGAGATGGTCGATATCGATGTCATAATAACTTTGAATTTCTGCATCAATCTCGGCATTAATTTCGTCGAATTTGTCTTCTGGTGCCGTCAAAAGACGTATCTCGCGCCATAAATAATCAAGTTCGTCGAAACCAATCTGGACATTATAATCGTCGATTACTAGCCCAGTCGTAAAGTCTGTTGCAGAGAAATGATATTCGGTGTCTTCCCAACTGTTCCCGTCGATTTTTCCAAGTCTAATAACATCGCCATTCACCATTCGGGTGGCGGGTGAAATTTTTATTGCGACCTGGAAAGTCTCCTTGTCGTTGTAGTCGATTGGCTCGACAATAATTTCATCTAGAGTGCTCGAAAGAACACATTTACAGCCAACTGCCTTGCAGAAAGCTGCTATATCGAAGAAATCGTTGTCGTTATAGAAGTCTGCCTCCATGTAGCCCTTCATAGCTTCATAGGTTTGGACCTTAAGTTCTGCGGTGTGATCAATCTTTGGTGATTCTTCGGATGCAGATACAGGGGCAACCAGTGGCTCCTCAATTACTGTTACGGTAGCAGGTTTAGGCGCCTCTGCCGCTCTATTTTCGCCACTTACGCAGGCGATCATTGCTCCGCAAAATACTGTTGTAGCGAGAAAAATAACTAATCTTTTCATTTTCTACACACCTCCATTCAATGCGCGCAAAAAACTCCAACTCTTCCGGATAAGAATTTAAAGGAGCCTCGCAGTTACGCTAACCCTATTATTATACCACAAGCGGCTTAAAAAGTCAATACGTGCTACACTATAGGTATGGCAAAATCCAAAGCAAAATTCGTCTGTCAAAACTGTGGTACTAGCTACGTAAAATGGGCTGGTCGCTGCGAGAATTGCGGCGAATGGAATACTCTACTTGAGCAAGAAGTTCCGACTGAAGCCGAAGCGAAATCTGCGCTTTCTAAAGCGGCCGTTTCTGGCAAAAAACTTTCCGCTGTTTCTATCAATGAGATTGAACCTTCCGATGCCGGCAGTCGCCTAAAAACTGGTTTTCCTGAACTTGATGGCGTACTCGGTGGCGGTATTTTGCTTGGCGGTGTTGCTTTACTCGCTGGTCAGCCGGGCATGGGCAAATCGACTATTTTAATGCAGATCTGTGCCACGATCTCTGGCTCCGGTCATAAAGTACTCTATGTTTCTGGTGAGGAATCGGCAGGGCAGGTCAAGATGCGCGCGATTCGTCTCGGTGCTAGCTCAGATAAACTGCATTTTGCTAGCTCGTCTTCGGCGAACGATATCGCGAAAACTATTGAAGAAGACGGATACGATCTTGTGATTGTCGATTCGATTCAGACTCTAATGATGGCGGAGATTTCTTCCGCGCCAGGTACAGTCAGTCAGGTTAGCAACTGCGGTAATCTCATTATTCGCGCTGCCAAATCTAGTGGCACTGCGGTTATTATCGTTGGCCATGTCACTAAAGAGGGGACGCTTGCTGGCCCGAAAGTTCTCGAGCATCTCGTTGACGTGGTTTTGAATTTTGAGGGCGATCGTTATGGTGGCTTCAAGACCATCCGCGCCGTCAAAAACCGCTTTGGCTCGACGAATGAAGTTGCGATTTTTGAGATGGCGACCGAAGGTCTCGTAGAAGTGAAGAATCCGTCCGAGGCTCTCCTTTCTGAACGTCAAAATACCGACGGTAGCATCATTATGGCGACTATTGAAGGCACGCGTCCGCTACTCGTTGAAATTCAGGCGCTCGTTAATACGACTAACTTTGGCTATCCGAAACGTACGGCTTCTGGCTTTGACTTAAATCGTCTCAACTTACTAATTGCCGTACTTGAAAAGCGCACTAAGCTCAAACTTCAGGACAAAGATATCTTTATCAACGTCGTTGGCGGCATGAAGCTTAATGATTCGGCTGCTGACCTCGCGATTTGTATGGCTATTGCTAGCGCCGCTGCGGGCCGCAAACTCGACGAAAAAGTCGTTGTCTTCGGTGAAGTTGGCCTTGGCGGGGAAATCCGTTCCGTTATCGCGCCAGACCGTCGCATTGCTGAAGCGAAGAAGCTTGGCTTCAAGAATGCAATCGCGCCAGCGACCGTCAAAGATAAGTTTGTTTTGCCGGTCAAGGATCTCCGCGATGCGCTCATAAAATATATGAACAACAAATAGTTGCATCTACCCCTAATCTGTGGTAAAATAATTCCAATATGATTACTAAAGATAACAAAGCTAAGGCTATTGCGAAGCTTGCCCGCAGCGACAAGGATGTCGGCTCTCCAGAGGTTCAGGTTGCTATTTTGACCGAGCGTATCAAGGAAGTTACCGAGCATGTCAAGGCAAACAAGCATGACTTTATGGCTAAGCGCGGTCTCATCCAGATGGTTGGCCAGCGCAAAAAGTTGCTTAAGTATCTTGAGAAGACTGACTTCGAGACTTACAAAGCAACCGTCGCCAAACTTGGTCTCCGCAAATAATTAAAATCCGACCCACGATATCAGGGCCGGATTTTTTTCTTGTCAAAAACAGGGCAAAAAAGAAAGACCCGCGAATGGGCGGGTCTTATATGTTAGTTTCCAGTGACGCGTTATACTACTGACCTTACGATTTTTCGCTGTCGCAAGCTGCTTCGCCAATAATCATCGAAAGATCATCCAGCAATCTTGCTGGCGGCTTTGACTTCTTGGCGTCTTCTGCCTTTTCGGCGAATAACTCCAAGAAAAAGACTTTAGCGGCCTCCATGGTGCGGTTGCGAAAAGCAGTGGTAGCTTTTTTCGAACCTCTACGCAAATTGCAGCTCAGCAGTTCAAATTCATACCAATCAGCTCTCTCAAGCACGGCTGGTAGGATAATATTATCCTCAGTTCTTGCCTTTTTGTAAGGCATCCAAACTTTTTGGATAAAAGCATCTTTGCCGCCACAATCTTTTATGGTGTCATGCATGACACTCTTATCTACCATAAAGACCGTACGGCAATCGAGCTGCTTGCCCTGATCGTCCTGCGTAGACTCTTCAGTGACTCGACATGGAGACAATAAGATTCTCGTAAGGTCATCTTTCTTGTCGTAGTCGAGATGCATGCTGGCTAGGCGGCCATCGCATGCTTCATCGAAGACTTCACGCAGACCTTTCTGATTGATGATCTTGCCTTTCACCTTGACCACGGTTCTGGAAACGAATAAAACTAAATCTGCCATAGATACCTCCTTCACTATTTTTTTCGGACGCTGTTCCGACTGTACTTTTGGCAGTACTTGCCCCATTAAAAGAAAAAATCCCTTAAGAGGCACATCTATAATTATAGCACAACCGGAAAATTGCGTCAAGGTGTGGTATAATAAAGGTACAATTAATTATCGAGAAAATGATAGATATTTTCTCGCAAGTTATTGCGGTAGAATACTTATTATTTTCTCGAGGAAAGGTAGTTTTTGATGGATATCATCAACCCAAGCGGCAAGAAAACCTTCAAGCTTGAGACTGATTTTTGTGGTCGCAAACTCGGTCTTGAAGTAAACCGTGTCGGTTTTCGTACCACTTCATCCGTGCTTGTCACTTATGGCGATACCGTTGTTCTCGGTTCCGTCGTAGTCGGCACTAAGCCAGTAGTTCAGGATTTCTTCCCACTCTCTATTGATTACGAAGAAAAGTACTACGCTTCTGGCAAAATTAGCAGCAGCAAATTCATTAAGCGCGAAGGTAAGCCTTCTGATAACGCAGTCCTCGTTGGCCGCCTTATTGACCGCCCAATTCGCCCACTATTTCCAAAGGGCTATCGCCAGGAAATCCAGGTCGTTACGACTGTGCTTTCCATGGATCCAAGCTTCCGCCCAGATGTAATCGCAATGATTGCTGCATCTAGCGCACTTATGCTCGCTGGCGTTCCGTTTGACGGTCCTATCGCCGGTCTCCGCATCGGCCGTGTCAATGGTGAATATAAGGCATTCTTGAGCCCAGAAGAGCGCGAAGCATCTAATCTCGACCTCGTCGTTGCAGGTAAAGATTCTGGCATTACCATGGTTGAAGCTGGTGCAAACGAAGTCCCAGAAGACGTCATTGTTGGCGGTCTCGAATGGGGTCTCAAGATGATTCAGCCTGCTATCGCCCTTCAGAATGAACTTCGCGAGAAGGTTGGCGTAGAAGAGAAGGAATATACCCTCATTCTCCCATCCGAAGAAGCTCAGGCGAAGGTTGATAAGTGGATGGAAGGCAAGCTTGGCCCAGAACTCCGCACTCAGAATACCATTGAGCGCAACAATCTTATTGATGAAATTCGCTGGGCAATGCACGATGAATTCTCTCAGGAAGTCACCGACGAAGAAGCTGGCATCACCGACAAGATGACTGACGAGGAGAAGACCAATGCTCGCACTCATTACTATGACGAGCACTTCCGCGCAGAATACAACGACGCATTCGAACTCGCTGTTAAGCATGATGTTCGCAAACATATTATCGAAGACGGCATCCGCCCAGATGGCCGCAAGCTTGACGAGGTTCGCCCACTCAGCTCTCAGGTTGGCATTTTGCCACGCTGCCATGGCTCTAGCCTCTTTACTCGTGGTGTTACTCAGGCTATGAATATCGTCACTTTGGCTCCACTTAGCTACGCTCAGCTCGTAGATACAATGGAAGTCACCGATGGTACTCGTCGCTATATGCATCACTACAACGCACCTGGCTATACGGTTGGTGAAATTTCTCGCCTTGGTAGCCCAGGTCGCCGCGAAGTTGGTCACGGTTACCTCGCAGAGCGCGCGCTTCTTCCAGTTCTTCCAACTGAAGAAGAATTTCCATACGCAATCCGCAGCGTCACCGAGATTATGTCTCAGAACGGTTCTACTTCTATGGCTGCAACTTGTAGCTCTTGTCTCGCCCTCATGGACGCAGGTGTTCCACTCAAGCGCCCAGTCTCCGGTGTCGCTATGGGCCTTATGATGGATGGCGATACGCCATATGTCCTCACTGACCTTATGGATGCAGAAGACTTTGCTGGTGATATGGACTTCAAGGTTACCGGTACTACCGAAGGTGTTACCGCACTTCAAATGGATATGAAAGTTCATGGTCTTCCGGTTGAAGTTCTCCGCAAGGCAATCGCTCAGGCTCATGAAGGCCGCATGTTCATCTTGAACCATATGCTTAGCGTCCTTCCTGGTCCACGTGATCATCTCAGCCCATATGCTCCTCAGATCGAGAAGCTCATGGTTAACCCAGATAAGATCGGTACCATTATCGGTAAAGGCGGTGAGACTATTAACAAGATTACTTCCGAGACCGGCGCAGAGGTCAATATTGAAGAGAATGGTCTCGTCACTGTTGCTGCAAGCGACGCAGAGAAGATTAAGAAAGCTATGGACTGGATTAAATCTCTCATTGAAGAGCCAGAACCAGGCAAGATTTACAAAGGTAAAGTCGTCTCAATTAAAGACTTCGGTGCTTTCGTAAATATTCTTCCAGGCATTGACGGTATGCTTCACATCTCTCAGATTTCCGACAAGCGCATCGAGAAGGTCACTGACGTGCTCACTGTTGGCGACGAAATCAAGGTTCGCCTTGACGCAATCGACGACAAAGGACGCCTCAGCCTCTCTATGAAAAACGTCGATCAAAAAGACTAATAGAGAAAAAGCATAATCATTTAAAATATCTAGGATAATATTGTATTGTCCTAGATATTTTTGTGATATCATTATGTTAAATATAACTTAAAGGAGAATAGTTATCATGGCAACTCAACCAGTGGTTGATCCTGTCAAAATGCCTAAAGTACAGGCAGACAACAAAGTAATCGCAACTGTAAATGCTGTCAGCATGACTCTCGCAACCTTCATGGGTTGGATGACCATCTGGGCAGCAATTGCAAGCTTCACTAAAAAAGGTTGGGGTGTTGGCATTCCATTTGCAGGCCTTCTTCTTGGCGCAAACGCTAGCTACCTCGGCACCATCTTTGCTTGCGGCCTCTTGACTGTTTTGTTTGCAGTCATTGGTCTTATTACCGCTCGCAAGATCACTGATATCAACGCAATGAAGAGCTCTTGGAAGTGCGTACGCAACCTCTTCGTAGTCATCGCTGGCCTCGAAGTTTTCAAGATGATCGGTCTCGCTATCTACGCCCTCATGGGTGTTGGCGAAAAGTCCGGTGTTGAACAGGGTTATCTCTGGCTCAACGGCTTCCTATCAAACACTCTTGCAGCCGCAGCAGCAGTTGCAATCGTCTTCATCGCTAACGCTATCGCAGCTGGCAAGACTCAGGTTCTCAGCATCATGCGCTTCATCGCTCTTGGTGTTGCATCCGTTGCTCTTATCATTGCAGTAGTCTCCACCCTCGTTGGCTTCTACAGCAAGAAGAGCTCCAGTAGCTACAGTGACGCTATGGACAGCGTTAACACTTGGCTCGATCTTCTTAAATAAGACAGCTTAAGATAATGAAAAGAGAAGCGCATATGCTTCTCTTTTTTTATGCTATAATTTTAGGTATATGGCACAGAAAAAGCGAGGTAGAAAACGCAAGTCCGCCAAAGAAGAAGTACCGAAGCATGAGCTTCCGGGTGGTTTTTGGCGTCAGGCACTTGCTATCTTATTCTTAGTATTTGCAGTTACTTTTGTTGCAATGTGGTTTGGCGCTGGTAAGAACGCCGTCTTCTTGCAAATGGTAAAAGATTCCTGCGATCAAGTCTTCGGTCTAACTACTTATTTGTTCCCATTTGTCTTGGTGTATATTGCCGTCATGATTTTCCGCGCGCCAAACAACCGTCTCGATGCTAGCGTTTGGGTTGCATCCGGCCTGATGGTTTTCTGGTTCTGCGGCCTTCTCGGTGTTGGCAGTTATGGTACGCCAAATAATACCGGCGGCGTAATCGGTAAAATCATGAATGACTTTGCTGTAAAGAACCTCGGCAGCGGCGTCTCAATCATGGCTTATATTGTTTTGATTCTTATCACAGCGCTCTTTATGTATGCTGAAACTCCGCTCGCACTTTTCCGCAAGATTGCTTCTATCTTCAAAACAAGCAAAGACGGCGAAGATGCTGAGAATGCACGCGTCATGCGCAAGATTAAGGAAGAAAAAGCTCCAAAAGAGGATATGTCTGACCTTAAGATTGTCGCTAACGTTGAAACCGTCGACCATAAAAAGAACCGTGATTTGCCATTACTAAAGAAGAACGAAATGGCAGAGGTTAAAACTACCGAAGAGCCAATGGCGCTCGTTGCTGTTTCTGATCCAAACTGGAAGATGCCTCCAATGGACTTGCTCAACCGCAAGACTACGCCGGCCGACCCAGGCGATACCGAGGCTAACGCTCGCATTATTAAGGAAACGCTTGCACAGTTCGATATCGACGTAACCGTCGAGGGTGCAAACCTTGGTCCACGTATTACGCAGTATACGCTTCGCCCGCCTGCAGGTATTCGCGTTAACAAGCTTCTTCAGTATGATAAGAACCTCGCGATGGCGCTCGCTGCCGATAAGATTCGTATTGAGGCCCCAATTCCACGCACTAACATGGTCGGTATTGAAGTTCCGAACATTACGCCAGCTAGCGTCGGTCTTCACGAGCTTCTTCGTGCAACCGAATGGCGCAAGATGGCCAGTGAAAAGCCACTCGCCTTTACCGTCGGTAAAGATATTGCTGGCCAGGTAGTTGTTGGCGATCTCGCAAAGATGCCTCACCTTCTCATTGCTGGTACTACCGGTTCCGGTAAGTCCGTCATGACTAACGTTTTGATTAGCTCTTTGCTTTACCATAACTCGCCAAGCGATCTTAAGCTTATCATCGTCGATCCAAAGCAGGTTGAAATGGCAGCCTATGAGGACATTCCTCATCTTTTGACGCCAGTTATTAACTCTACCGATAAGGCGCTGAGTGCAATGAAGTGGGCAGTTGGCGAAATGGAAAAACGCTATACTCTCATGAGCAAAGAACGCGTTAAGAATATTATCGATTACAATACAAAGATGTCTGAGCAGGGCGGCACCGTCATGATTGAAGACGAAGATGGCAATCCTCAGGAACATAATCAGGGCAAGATGCCATATATTGTCGTTATCGTTGATGAGATGGCTGACCTTATGATGACTGCCGGCAAGGAGCTCGAAATGCTCATCGTCCGTATCGCGCAGAAAGGTCGTGCTGCAGGTATCCACCTTGTTCTTGCAACTCAGCGTCCAGAAGTTAAGGTCGTTACTGGTTTGATTAAAGCGAACATTCCGGGCCGTATCGCCTTCGCCGTAAATAACGGCGTCGACTCTCGCGTTATGCTTGATGCGATGGGCGCAGAAAAGCTTCTTGGCTCTGGCGATATGTTATTCCTCACTACCGAAATGATGGGCAAGCCTCGTCGTGTTCAGGGTGCCTTTGTTAGCGATAAAGAAATTGGTAAGATTACCGACTTCTTGCGTCAGCAGGCTCCACCACAGTATAACGACGAAGTTATCTCTCAGCAGGTTTCCGTTCCTGGTATGCCAGGTGCTGGCGGCAGCATGGGTGGCGGCGGTGGCGACGTTGAACGCCAAGCAGCCGAGATTGCAATCCGCGCCGGCAAACTTTCTACTTCGCTTTTGCAACGTCAGCTTCATATTGGCTATGGCCGTGCTGCATCGATCATCGATGAGCTTGAGGCGAAAGGTGTAGTCGGTCCATCGACTGGCGGCAATAAGCCACGCGATGTCTTAATCACGTCTATCGATGAATATCCTGGATAGTATGCTATACTATCAATATGAAATTAAGTCAAACATTCGCAAAAACTACCAAGACAGCTCCTGGCGATGAGGCCAGCGAGAGCGCAAAACTTTTGATTCGTGCTGGTTATATCTACAAAGAGATGGCTGGCGTTTATGATTATTTGCCCTTGGGTATGCGAACGCTTGATAAGATTATGCAGGTTATTCGCGAGGAAATGGATGCTATTGGCGGCCAAGAACTCAAGATGACTGCCTTGCAGCCACGCGATGCTTGGGAAGCTAGTGGCCGTTGGAGCGACGACGTTATGGATGTTTGGTTTAAGACTAAACTTAACGCCGGCGGCGAAGTTGGTCTCGGTTGTACTCACGAAGAGCCACTTACTCGTCTTATGAAGTCCTATATTTCTAGCTATAAAGATTTGCCGGTCTACGCATATCAGTTCCAGACTAAGTTCCGCAATGAGCTTCGTGCTAAATCCGGTATTATGCGTACCCGCGAATTTATGATGAAAGATCTTTACAGCTTTTCTCGCGACCGCGCTCAGCATGAAGAGTTCTATGAGAAATGCGCAGAGAGCTACAAGAAAATCTTTAACCGCCTCGGCATCGGCAACGATACTTTCCGTACCTTCGCAAGCGGCGGCGCCTTCAGTAAGTATTCTGACGAATTCCAGACTTTGACGGAAGTTGGTGAAGATATCATCTATCTTGATCGCGAAAAGGGCATTGCAGTTAATGAAGAGGTCTATAACGACGAAGTACTTGCTGATCTCGGCCTTGATAAGTCTAAGCTCGAGCAGTGCAAAGCAGCAGAAGTTGGCAATATCTTTACGCTCGGCTATCGCTTCAGTGACGCGCTCGACCTTACCTTTAATGACGAAGACGGCAAACGCCAGAAAGTCTTTATGGGTAGCTACGGTATCGGTCCTAGCCGCGTCATGGGCGTAATCGCAGAGAAACTTAGCGATGATAAAGGTCTCGTTTGGCCAGAAGAAATCGCTCCATATCAGTACTATGTCGTCGCCATTGGCGACAAAGCAATGGAAATTGCAGAAGATCTGCACAAGAAAGCACCTGAACAAATTATCTTCGACGATCGCAAGAATGCGCGCAACGGCGAGAAATTTGCTGACGCTGACTTGCTTGGTATTCCATATCGCATCGTAATTAGCGATAAAACTCTTGCAGAGGACAAGGTTGAAATTAAAAAACGTACCGAATCTGAAACAAAACTCTTGCCATTAGCAGATTTTATTGCTAAACTATAGCGGAAGTAACAGTAAATTTTCCTATTTTTCTGGGGTACAGGAGGAAACAAACATTATGGCTAACGTAGTTAATATTACCGCTGCCGGTCGTAAAGATCTTGAGAAAGAGCTCGAAGAGCTTAAGGCTCGCCGTCCTGAATTGGCGGAAAAAATCGCTACCGCCCGTTCTTATGGTGATCTTAGTGAAAACGAAGATTATTCCGCAGCTCGTGGCGAACAGAAAGTCGTCGAAGGCCGTATTCTTGAAATCGAAGATATCCTCCTTCATGCAAAGATTATTAAAGCTGGCAAAAAGGAAAAAGTTGCTATGGGTTCGACCGTTACGCTCGAATCTGACGGCAAGAAAAACACTTATACGCTCGTTGGTGCCGTCGAGGCAAACCCACTCGAAGGTAAAATCAGCAATGAGTCTCCAATTGGCGTAGCAATATTTGGTAAAAAAGTTGGTGAGGAAGTTAAGCTTCCAAACGGAAAGACATTCAAAGTCACCGATATTCAGTAAGCAACTCACTAAAGTTAATTAACAGAATACGCTAACAAAAAATTAGCGTATTTTTGTGTCAAAAAATCAAAAGAGAGGTGAAAATCTATGACAACAAGATCGAAAGAGGATCGTAGACGCGTTTCGCGTCGTACGCTTCACTACTTTTGGGAAGCTTCGAAGAAATACAAGCTTCTCGCAATTGGTACCTTACTATCCACGCCTATTGTCGTTGTTGTTCGTACTGCAATTATTCCGCTCGTTTTCGCAAACATGATTGATAAAATTTCGAGTGGGATTCCGAATGACCAGATTATTCCGACGCTTTTGCCTAGCGCAATCATGTTGATTGTTTGCCATATTATTGGCTCAATTATTCTTGGTTGGCTCCGCATTCGTTGGCTCTGGATCTTCGAATTGAAAGTTATGTATGAACTCGCGACAAGAAGCTTCAATACGGTTAGTGCGCAGTCGATGCAGTTCCACAGCGACCGTTTTTCTGGTTCACTCGTGTCGCAGACTAACAAGTTTATCGGAGCATTCGAAAGATTCTTCGATCTTTTAACCTTCGATATTCTTTACTTACTAATCATGATCGTTTCGACGACTTGCGTTCTTCTTACGCGCGCTCCGCTATTCGCACTTGGGCTACTTATCTTCATTGTCCTCTATGTGCTTTGCGCGGCAGTAACCTTTAAGAAAATCTCGCATTTGAGTCGTGAATGGGCAGAGGCCGACAACAAACAGACTGGCCAGCTCGCCGATTCAATTTCGAACATTCTTTCGGTTAAGTCTTATGGTCGTGAGGCGCATGAGCGTCATCGTTATGCAAACTTCACGCGCGCAACGATGAATGCGGGCTTTGCGCAGATGCGCGGTCAAATGAAGCGCGATATGGGCTTCAACATTGTGAACACCGGCATTATCGCAATCATTACGCTATTCTTGATTATCGGTCAGCCAGTCTTCGGTCTTGCGATTTCTACGCTCATTCTCATCGTTAACTACTCGATGCAGATTATGGGCGAGCTCTGGAACGTGAATAATATCTTCAAGGGCATAAACCGCGTCTTTGGCGATGCTTATGAAATGACTGAAATTCTCGATATGGAAGATGCTGTCGTTGACATTCCTGGCGCTAAGCCACTCGAGGTAAAACGCGGCGCAATCAGCTACGAGAATGTCGAATTCAAGCATCATGATGCAAAAGAAGCGATCTTTACCGATTTCAACTTGGATATTAAACCAGGTGAGCGCATTGGTTTGGTCGGTATTTCCGGCTCCGGCAAGACTACTCTGACAAAACTGTTACTTCGCTTCGCTGACGTAGACAACGGGCAAATCACAATTGATGGCCAGAACATTAAGAACGTTCAGCAAGTATCGCTCAGAGAAAGCATTGCCTATGTGCCACAGGAAACATCACTCTTCCATCGTTCAATCGCAGAAAACATTGCCTATGCGAAACCTGATGCAACGCAGAAAGAAATTGAACGCGCTGCTAAGCTTGCAAACGCGCATGACTTCATTAAAGATTTGCCAGACGGCTATGAAACGCTCGTTGGTGAGCGCGGCATCAAACTTTCTGGCGGTCAGCGTCAGCGCATTGCGATTGCACGCGCAATTCTGAAAGACGCTCCAATTCTCGTGCTTGATGAGGCGACTTCCGCACTCGATTCCGAGTCCGAAGCGCTCATTCAGGATGCTCTCGTAAAGCTCATGAAGGGCCGCACTAGTATCGTAGTTGCACATCGTCTTTCGACGATTGCAAGCCTTGACCGTATTATCGTCCTCGATAATGGCAAAATCGTTGAGCAGGGTACTCACGCACAGCTATTGAAGAACGGCGGCGAATACAACAAACTTTGGTCGCGTCAGTCAGGGGCCTTCCTTGATGGCGACTAAGCATAAACAGCGGGCTCGAATGTCCGCTGTTTTTATGGTATAATATCAGATATGGCAACTCTAAAAGATTTCCGCGATGAAAGAATTCGCAAACTAAATGAATTAAAAGAAGCTGGTATTGATCCATATCCAGCACACTCTAATCGCGACACCAAGATTGGTGATATTTTGGAGCATTTTGATTCTTATAACGAAAAGGATGTTTGTGTTGCTGGTCGCATCGCAAGCATTCGTAGCTTTGGTAAACTTGCTTTCGTCGTTATCGAAGACGATTCTGGCAGGATTCAGATTTTCTTGAAGGATGACGCTGCTAAATTTACAAAGAAGCTCGATACTGGTGATTTTCTCGAAGCTGCCGGCAAAGTTGGTCAGACTAAGACCGGCGAAATCTCCGTTTTCTGCGACATGCCACGCATTCTTACGAAGGCTTTGCGCCCACTTCCAGGCCGTGATGGCTTCACTAATAAGGAAGAGCGTCTCCGCCGCCGTTATGTCGATATGGCTGTTAATCCAGAAGTTCGCGAGCGTTTTATTCGCCGCGCAAAATTCTGGACTGCAACTCGTCAGTTCTTGAACGACCACGGCTTTGTTGAGATAAATATTCCAGTTCTCGAAACTACGACCGGTGGTGCAGATGCAAACCCATTTGTTACTCACATGGATGCACTTGATCAGGATTTCTATCTCCGCATTTCTCACGAGCTTCCACTAAAACGTTTGATTGGTGGTGGCTACGAGAAAGTTTACGATATTGGTCCACGTTTTCGTAACGAAGGTATGGATGAAGAACATCTTCCAGAACATATCGCAATGGAGTCCTACGCTGCTTACCAGGATTACGAAGAGGGCATGGATCTCTATGAAGAAATGATTAAATATGTCTGCAAAGAAACTTGGGGTACGCTCCAGTTCGAGCATGACGGCATGAAGGTTGATCTCGACTGTAAATGGCCACGCATCAGCTATGCGGATATTCTTCGCGAGAAATTCGATGTTGATGTGTTCAATCCTGATCTTGACCAGGTCAAAGCAATCCTTCGCAAGAATGGCGTAAAATATGACGATTCTATGGGTGCTGGTCGCTTGCTCGATTATCTTTGGAAGATTATTCGCAAGGAAAGCGCTGGCCCATTCTGGCTTATTCATGAACCAGTTGAGCTGTCTCCACTTGCTAAGAAGCATGAAGCTGACCCACGCGTCACCGAGCGCTTTCATCCAGTCATTTTCGGCACTGAGATGGGCAATGGCTATTCCGAGTTAAACGATCCACTCGACCAGCTCGAACGCTTCGAGAAGCAGCAGGCTATGCGCGACGCTGGCGATGCTGAAGCTCAGATGCTCGATATGGACTTCGTCGAAATGCTTGAATACGGTATGCCTCCAACTTGTGGTTGGGGTAACTCCGAGCGCAACTTCTGGCTCTTCGAAGGTGTTTCTGCCCGCGAAGGTGTTCCATTCCCGCCAATGCGCCGCGATGATAATTAATGAGGTTCAAGAACAAGTGATTAGTAAAATACGCAACATTTTTGGAACGATATATAAACATGAAAAACTCTTCGTTCCGCTTGCGATTTTGCTATTTACGATAATTCTATCCATACCGCTACTTAGAACCGGCTATAGTGTCGGGCACGATTCAGAATATCATATCGTGTCTATCATTGGCTTGTCTGACTCTACTGACGGCAAGATTCTTACTGGCATGCAGGGTAACCTTGGTTTTGGCGAGGGCATTTTCTATCCGCAGCTTAGCCACTATATTGGCGTATTTTTCTATAGAATTATCGGTCCGTTAGGCTTTTCTGCGCTATTAGCGGCGAAGATTGCGAATATCTTCATGCTGTTCTGCTCTGGTCTAGCGATGTATATATTTTTGCGCGCTATTCTAGGCGAGAAGGCCAAGTGGCGCAATATGCTTGCGACCTATCTATATATGGGTGCAACTTACCATATATCATGTATTCTGATTCGCGATGCGATGGCTGAGACCGCGCTTTATATTTTCATTCCAATAGTTGCTCTCAGTATCTTCTATCTCGTGAAGAGCAATTATAAGAAGTTTCTTCTCGCATTCGTAATTGGCGTTGTCGGCTGTATGAATTCTCACCTAGTGCTCACTGTTTGGCTAGCAATGCTTTGTTTCGTATTTGCAATCTACAAGCGCAAAGAAATTTTTACCAAGAAGAATGTTTTATATGTCTTGCTCGGCAGCGCAATAGTATTGTTAATTACGCTTTCGTTCTGGGGGTACATGCTGATTTGTAAGGGCGCCTGCGACTATTACGTATTTAGCGACAAGATGGTCACGAATGGTTTTGGTCGCGCACATGTAGAGCTGAAGTTCCTACTGCAACCGATGGATAGTATTAGTAGCATTCGCTTCTGCTTGGATATTGTAGCTTTAGTTTTCTGTACTTATATGGCATTCTTTACGAAGAAAATTAATGAAAAATATCGCGGCATTGTTAGATTTAACTTGATTTTAATTGCAGCTCTAATGGTATTAGTTTGCGGTATAATACCGATTCAGGTTTGGCCGAGACTATTTAGTACGATTCAGTTTGCTTGGAGACTGGTAACCTTCATGGTGTTCTTGTTGGCATTTTCGTTAGCGATTTGTCTGTCCTACGTACCGAAGAATCATGTTCCGGTGCTAAGTGCAGTCATTATTGCTTCTGTTCTCGTGAATGCCTTTTCAGTAAACGGATATGTAAAACTTGTCGACACCGTCAATCAGCTAAATCGTACAAACCCGGACTATTTGCCAATGGCTATGCTTAACGATTATCGTGAAGGCAGAGGTTACGTTGTTGATACGGAGCGCATTGTTTTGAAGCCAGAATTCGGAAAAGCTGAAATTAGAAATATGGTTGATAATGCTGCGAACTTAGACTTCGATATAGAGACAGAATCTAAGACCAAGGTCTCATTGCCGCGTACATACTATTGGGGCTATGAAGCGACTATAGAATATGCAAGCGGGGAAGTTGAAACGGTTGACGCGAAGTGTGATGAGCATGGTTATGTGATGCTTAAAATTAATGGAACGGCCCACGTCAAGCTGCGCTATACTGGCAGGGCAGTGTTGCCGCTCATGCGCATTATTAGCGTCGTGTCAGTAACCAGTTTCGCCGGTACTTATGTCGTGATGTATCTTTGCGATCGAAAAAAGAGCCAAAAATAAAATACTTATGCTTCCATGCTCGCCTACTGGGTGCTAAATTAGGCGCATGAATTATATAAAAACTACTATTAATCATCCTTTTCTAGAAATCCTTGAATGCTGCGGCGAGAATACTGAAGTAAATCAGCCTGTAAAATGACTCTGGTATCAGGGTGAGTTGCCGCTGAATCGCCCACCCGTCGTGGCGATTATTGGTGCGCGACGCTGTACGAAATATGGCGAGGATATTGCTTATCATGCGGCATATGAATTGGCTCAACATGGCGTCGTAATAGTTAGCGGCATGGCATATGGCATCGACGCTTGTGCGCATCGCGGCTGTCTAGATGCGGGCGGCACGACGATTGCGGTGCTTGGCACGGCAATCGATAATCTCTACCCGCGCAGTAATTTCGGACTCGCCCAACGTATATTGGAGAAAGGCGCGATAATCTCTGAATATGGGCCTGGAATCGAAACGCGTGCCTACTACTTTCAGATCCGCAATCGTATCGTATCCGGCTTGGCTGACGCGGTGCTAATTGTTGAGGCGGCCCTCAACTCTGGTACTTTTGGCACTTATGATTTCGCGCTCAAGCAGGGAAAAGATATCTTTGCGGTCCCGGCGGATATTACGCGGCCAATGTCGGCCGGAACGAACCAGATGCTGCGTGAAGCGGCTAATCCATATATTGACGTATCGGATATTCTGATTCGTTTTAGTATGAATAAACAAAAAGTTGAGCGCGACCTGTCGGGCTTAAATGAGATCGAACGGGAAGTTTATCGACTAATTGAAGACGGAATCGGAAACGCAGATGAGATTGTGCTGCGACTGAATCTAACGGCAGTTGAATTTAATTGTGCCATTACGACGCTCGAGCTCGGCGGATATGTGGTGCGACTAGGCGAAGCTTGGGTTTCTCGATAATGCTTATGCTATAATATAAGTATTATGGCAAACAAAGTAATGATTGTCGGCACTGGTAACGTCGGTATGAGCTATGGCTACGCACTCGTTCATCAGCGTACTGACGTAAACGAATTAGTATTAGTAGACATTAATACCGAAGATGCCGAGGGCGAGGCAATCGATTTGCGTGACTGTCTTGCAGTCGCACCAAGCTATCTCAAGATTTCCGCTGGTAGCTATGCCGACGCGCATGACTGCGATATCGTCGTTATTACGGCAGGTATCCCGCAGAAACCAGGCGAATCTCGCATGGATCTTCTAAAGAAAAATGCAGCCATCTTCAAAGATATGGTTGGTCAAATTATGGCATCTGGCTTCGATGGTATTTTCCTCGTCGTCAGTAACCCAATGGATGTGCTTACTTATCTTACTTGGCGCTATTCTGGCTTACCTCCAGAAAGAGTTATCGGTTCCGGTACCGTACTTGATACTGCACGCTTGCGCTACCGCTTGTCTCAGCGCCTACATATTCATCCGAAGAACATTCACGCTTATCAAGTTGGCGAGCACGGCGATACTGAGTTTGCTCTCTGGAGCTGCGCTACTGCCGGCGGCCAGCCAATCATGGATCTCGTCAATGGTGATGATCGTACTGAAATTGAAGACTATGCTCGTAAAGAAGCCTATACGATTATCGAGAAGAAGGGCGCAACTTATTACGGCATCGGCTCCTGCTTGGCGATGATTACTAACTGTATTCTCGGCGACGAGAACCGTATTCTCACGATTAGCAACTATGATGAGTTGAGCGACACTTATAATGGCTACCCAGCAGTGTTGGGCCGCAATGGCGTTGTTCGCCGTCTAGGTTTGCAGATTTCTGCCGATGAGCAGATTCGCCTTAATGGCAGTATTCGCGCACTTCGCGCCGCCATCGATGAGGTGACAGAGTAGGTCTATTGACTTTTTGCTAAATCTGTGCTATAGTAGAAATATATACATTACTTACAAGGATAGCCGTTCGGTAGGGGAACGGTTATTTTTGTGGATTTGCTAAAACACTAAAAACATTATAAAATATAGAAATGGAATTATTTATTATTATTTTACTTTCGGCAATTTTCGCCGAAACGAGTGCACTTACGGTCCGTGAATTTGCTCGTAAGTGCGCTCCAACGAAGAATGCACGTCGCAAACTCTTCGTCGATACATCAACTTTAATGGACGGCCGCATCCTCTCAGTTGCAAAGGCTGGCTTTCTCGGTGATGAGGTTCTTATTCCTCGTTCTGTCATTCGCGAACTTCAGCTTTTGGCTGATGGCAGCGATAGCGAAAAGCGTGCCCGTGCTCGCTTTGGTCTCGATGTAGCTAATGAGCTTGAGCGCGTAGAATTAGCTAGTGTCGAGATCTTTCAGGATGAAGGTGAACGCGTCAAAGTTGACGAGCGCCTTCTCGCTCTTGCCAAGGAATATCATGGCGTAATTCTTACGAATGACTTTAATCTCGCAAAGGTTGCCGCTACTGAAAAAATCGATGCGATCAACATTAATGAGCTCGCTCAGGGCCTGCGCAGTGAATATCTCCCGGGCGATAAGCTTAGTGTAAAGATTGTTTCCGCAGGCGCTAATCCACGCCAAGGCGTTGCGCATTTAGCGGACGGCACTATGGTTGTTGTTGATGATGCGGAACGTTATGCTGGTAAGAATCAGATGGTAGAGATTGAGTTTGTTCGCTATCTTCAGACCGCTGCCGGCAAGATGATGTTTGCTAAACTTGCCGAACCAAAACGCGCGAAGAAAGAACATAATACGCCAAAGAAAACTACCGGTCGCAATCGCCGTAATAGCGTTAAGGGTAAATAAAAAATCCCCCGTCAATGCGGGGGATTTTTGATGAAGACTATTTTTTGCTCCAGTTTGCCGTTACGGAGTAACCGGCTGTATCGGTTACGCGTACCGAAGCACTGGTTGGCTCTTCGGAAGTATCATAAGTGACTGTGCCACTTGCGCTAATCTCGCCGCTCTTGGCAGCAGTACCGTTGACGCTAATAGTGTAACTCTGGAGGTAATAACGACCATATGAAATACTTGCCGTTACTGTCCAGGTCCCATTTCCGTTATTCTTTACGTCGATGCTTGCATGCGGTTTTGCGTCGCTACAACTATGGACGTCATCTTCGTTTTCGGTATCATAACCGCCAGCGTAGTAAGTCTCTTTCTTAGTCATTGGATCGATAATTTTCGAAACCGTGACATCGATACGAGTTTCAGCTGGGGTACAGTCGGTAGCTTTCTTCTTGGAAATACTATCGAAAGTCATCGTTTCGTTAGTGATACCGGAAGATTTGGTCTTGTTGTACCAGCTTGGCCAGATATCGTTCTTGCCATTAACGCTCATGTGCTGCATGCCGCTAGGTTCGTTAATCTTCATGCCTGCATGCCACTTGCCGTCTGGGCCATAAACCTCGGTATGGACACGGTCGATGTAGTTTGCGCTAATCTTGAAACAGACATCGTGGTTGCCGTTACTGAGTGCGCGACCGTCATGGTTGCCGTTCCAAATTGCCGTAGCAAGAACTGGAGAATAAGAGAGTAGCCAGGAATCCTTTGCCTTGCTTGCGCCATTATCGGTAGTACCAGTCTTTGCTGCGTACCAAGTCTTATTAGAGGTCCAGCCGAAACCGGACTGCGATGCGAGGCTACCGAAAGTGAAGCGACGAGCGGGGACGTCGGAGAGGATACTGGTGACCATGTAGGCGACCTGTTCGTCGACTACGCGTGTGCCCGCAGAATCAGCCCAAGATTCAATTACGTCGCCGGTTGCGTTCTTAACTTCAAGGACATAAGCCAAATCTTTGTAAACGCCGCCACGTGCTAGGGAGGCATATGCGTTTGCGTGCTCAACTGGACGGACGCCACAACCACCACCGATACCCATGGAGAGACCAGCGGTTTCGCCGTTTGCACAGTAAGAGACGTCGCCGAGCTTATGCGCGATATCAAGGCTATTCTCGATACCATTAATATATAGTGCCTTAACTGCAGGAATGTTTAGAGAGCCCGCAAGCGCTTGACGAATAGTAGTATCGCCATAGAAACGACCGGACGCGTTGCGCAATTTACAACGACCGACGTTACCGGAACAATAGAGTCTATCGATGTTTTCGTCGCGTAGAATCGTGCCAGGCGCATAGTTGATGCCGTCGCGCTGAATGAAGAGTGGCGCGTAATCAAGAATAGGCTTAATGGAGGAGGCTGGCTCAAGGAGAGAAGTTGCAGCGTTTACCTGACCATAGCCGGCCTTGTTCCAGTCGTAGCTGCCGACCATTGCGATAACCTGGCTAGTCTCAACATCGACGGAAACCAAAGTTGCGTTATCGGATCTGTTCTTGTAGAAGATAGTCGAACCTTGATAAACTGCATCTTCGGCAATCTTCTGTGCGCGATAATCGAGCGTGGTTTTAATCGTGAAGCCGCCTTCGCGCATGGTCTTGATACCATACTTAGCTTCGAGCTGAGACTTAACTTCAAGTACGAACCAAGGAGCTTTAATGCCAACATACTGGTCAGCTTCTGGCTTAATCTTTGCAATAATATCGACCGCCTTTGCTTCTTTCATCTGCTCCTCGGTAATATAGCCCATATCCTTCATTGCGTTAAGGACATAGTCTTTACGGTTAAGGAGATCTTTATGATAGGTCGTATTGTATGGATTGAAACGACCTGGGTTGTTTGGAATTGCTGCGAGTAATGCAGATTCAGCGAGATCCAAATCCTTGGCGCTCTTACCGAAGTAAGTCTGAGCTGCGGACTCTACGCCATTACGACGACCACCATATGGTGACTCGTTGAGGTAAAGCGTAATAATCTGCTCCTTGTCGTACATCTTCTCGACTTCGATTGCGAGAATGGCTTCCTTAATCTTGCGTGGAATACCGCTGATGCCGCGGTCCTGTGCTTCTTCGGAGAAGTAGACCTGCTTAATGAGCTGCTGGGTCAGAGTAGAACCACCCTGGACCTGCTTGCCGGAAAGCGTACTGAATGCTGCGCGAACGAGAGCGCCGAAATCAATACCGATGTGGTTATAGAAGTTTCTATCCTCAGCTGCGACAGTTGCTTGGCGCATGTAGGTAGAGATGTCGCCGCCATCAACAACGAGACGATAGTCGCCGCTACCTTTATCTTCCCAAAGCACTTCGCCGTTACGGTCGAGATAGACGTTAACAGTATCCTGGACGCGGTTTGCAAGTTCTTCTGGATCAATCTCGGACAAATCTTTCTTGAAGTAAAGGAAGAGACCGCCAATTGCAATAATAACAATTAGGATGAAAGCAACAAAAATCTTCAAAAGGCGAATCTGGTTTTCCTTCGAGAACCACCATTTAAAGAAGCGGTCCGGACGAAGTCTAGCCAAGAAACGCAAAAAAGGATTCTTAGGTAGCTTTGCTAGTTCCTCAGCTTTTTTACGTGCACGCTGATCTTGTTTTACGCGGCGCTTATAAGCGAGGTTTGAATACAAACTCATGCCATTCTTTTTGGAAGAATGCGACTTCTGGGCTTCTTTATCGGCCTTCTTCACACTCTTTTTCTTTTCAATGGCTTTCTTGATATTATTCGCAGTTTTCTTAATTGCCATAATTACATCTATTATACACTACCAAGCTTAATTCGTCAGAAAAATAACCATAAGCACTTCAATACATCGTGCAATAAAAGCCCTTCAAGTTAGGGCGCTATTCGGAGGCTCTACGGAGGCGACGGCCGAGTAGAAGCAGTGTCCGCCCGTAACGACGGGCCGGACGACTGATGTGCCTCTGAAAAGTGCCCTGACGAGAAGGGTATTTTATTGTATAATTATTAATTATGAGCCATTATGATCCATTAAAAATAGAAGAGAAATGGCAAAAGCGCTGGGAAGAAGAGAAGCCTTTTGCCGCCAAAGACAACGATAATCGGCCAAAGATGTTCCTCGCCGAGATGTTTCCATACCCATCCGGTGCAGGTCTTCACGTTGGCCACGTCCGTAACTTCAGCATCGTAGACTGTCTTGCTCGTTTCTATACGCAGCAGGAGATGAACGTTCTTCGTCCATTCGGTTACGATACCTTTGGCCTTCCAGCAGAGAACTACGCTATTAAGACTGGTATCTCTCCACAGGAAGTCACAAAAACCAACATCGATAATTTCCGCAAGCAGGCAAAACGCCTTGGCTATGCTATTGACTGGGATCGCGAAATTAATACTTCCGATCCAGCATATTATAAATGGACTCAATGGTGCTTCCTTCAGCTCTTCAAGAAGGGGCTAGCTTATCAGGCTGAAAACTATCAATGGTGGTGCCCAGTCGACCAGACCGTGCTCGCAAATGAGCAGGTTGAGAATGGTTGCTGCTGGCGCTGTGGCCACGAGGTTGAAAAGAAAAAGATGAAGCAGTGGTTCTTTAAGATTACTGCCTACGCTGATGAATTGCTCGACGAAATCGATAATCTTGATTGGCCGGACAAAATCAAAACCATGCAGAAAAACTGGATTGGCCGTAGCGAAGGTGCTGAGGTTGACTTCGTAATTAAAGACCACAAAGAGACCGTCCGCGTCTTTACGACTCGCCCAGATACTCTCTTCGGCGCAACCTTCCTCGTACTCGCTCCAGAGCATCCACTTATTACTAAGATTACTAGCGAAGATGCTCGCAAAAAGATGACTCAGTATTGCAAAGATGCAATTAAAAAGTCTGAAATTGAACGTCAGGAAAACAAGGAAAAGACCGGCGTCTTTACCGGCGCTTATGCAATTAACCCAGTTAACGGCAAGGAAATTCCAATTTGGGTTGCCGACTATGTTCTTAGCGGATATGGTACCGGCGCAATTATGGCAGTACCTGCCCATGATGAGCGCGACTATGAATTCGCCGAGAAATTCGACCTCCCAATCGTAAAGGTTATCGAAAAACCAGAAGATATCGATGATGATTCTAAGTGCTATCACGGCGAAGGTAAGATGATTAACTCTGCTCAGTTTGATGGTATCGATAGCTCTGACGCTCGCGACGGTATTATCGACTGGCTCGAAACTCAGAAGATTGGTCAGAAGAAAGTTACCTACCGCATGCGTGACTGGCTCATTTCTCGCCAGCGCTACTGGGGCTGCCCAATTCCTATTGCTTACGATAAGGATGGTAATCCTCATGCAATTCCAGAAGATCAGCTTCCAGTCTTGCTTCCGAAGATTGATGACTATAAGCCGGACTCTTCCGGCCGCAGTGCGCTTGCTAAGTCCGAAGAGTTCATGAAGGTCACTATTGATGGCGAAGAAATGACTCGCGAGACCGATACGCTTGATGGTTACGCATGTTCTAGCTGGTACCTCTGGCGCTACACTGATCCTCATAACGATAAAGAAGCTTGGAGTAAAGAAAAGGTCAACTACTGGGCGCCAACCGACATTTACTGTGGTGGCGACCATGCAGTTGCTCACTTGCTCTACGTTCGCTTCTGGTGTAAGTTCTTCGCCGACGAAGGCTACCTCGATTTTCGCGAGCCAATTAAGAAGTTGCTTTACAACGGTTACATCAACGCGCCTGACGGCAAGAAGATGTCTAAGTCTAAGGGTAATGTTATTGATCCGCTTGATGTAATTAATCAGGGTTACGGCGCAGATACGCTTCGTACTTACGAGCTCTTTATTGGCCCATATAATATGGATGCTGCATGGAGTACCGAGGCAATCGGCGGCGTTTACCGCTTCTTGAACCGCTGCTGGACTCTCGTATTCGAGAAAGAAAAACTCGCTGAGTCTGCAACTGTCGCGCTTCGCCATAAGACCATTAAGAAAGTTACCGAAGATATCTGCCGCAACAACTTCAATACCGCTGTTGCTGCAATGATGGAATTCGTAAATGAGCTTTACAAGTCTGGCGCAGCTGCTGACGACTTAATCGCACTCGCAAAGATCCTTAAGCCATTCGCTCCACATCTCGCATCTGAGATGCTCGAAGAGCTTGGCGCTGACGATATCTGGCCGAAGTGGGATAATGGTCTCCTCGTCGATGAAAGCGTTGAGATGATTGTTCAGGTTAACGGCAAGCTTCGCGCGAAGATTCAGATCCCAGCCGAAGATGCTGCTGACAAGGCTAAACTTGAAGAATACGCACTCGCCGACGAGAAGATTAAGAGTCTCACGGACGGCAAAGAAATCATCAAGACTATCGTCGTTCCGCAGGGCAAGCTTGTAAACATTGTTGTAAAATAAACAACAATACATCAAAAAATCTCCAGTCGAAAAACTGGAGATTTTTTATTTAGCGGAAATAGTATCGCGTGGTGCGCGCTTGATTAGCTTTGCATGCAATACAACGCGCTCGGTGCTGCTATAGCAAGTTGATAGAGTAAGAATCTTGTCGGTCGGCGCTACAGTAGTATTGAACTGGTGTTTACTGCGTTGGCGCAAAATCTCTGCGAAGCGACCGAATTCTTCATCGTCGCTAAACGAAGTCTGAATATAGTCATTAGTGGTTGGAATCTTGTAGACGCTAAATACCTGCCAGAGCGCGCTTTCAGTATCGTTAACGGTGCGCACTGTGAAGTTGTCGGAGTTATTAAGCCAGCCGCTCGTGAGAATATTACGTAGCGTGCCAAACATTGTTGCATCGTAGCGGCCGTGTGCATAAAGAATCAAGTTACGGTCTGTGCCGTCGACGTGATTGCGGAAATCAGCAAACACCCAACCGGCCTTACTGTAGCTTTTATCAAAAGAGTGGTTGAGGTAGAAATCATTATTACTCGTACGAACGAATGGGTAATTAATATTAGTGCCGCTCACCTGAACCCAGCCGCCAGTCTCATTATTAATGCTTCTGAGGTCGGCAAAATTAACGTCAATTAATTTCATCTTGATGTAATTCCAGTATGGAGTGTTCGGCGGATCGTTACTTTTGACAGTCTCGGTTTGAGGAGTATCTTGGACCTCTTCGACTTTTGCCGTCTCTTCAATTTTCTCCGTTTGTTCAACGGTTTTATTAGAATCGAGCTTCCATTCGATAATCTTGTAACCAGAATAGCCGATGCCGGTAACGCACAATAAAGCAATAACGCAACTTATGCCTGTGCGAATACGACTCCTGCCTCTGTGAATTTTCATAATAATGATTATAACATAAACGCAATGGTGGCACGTTTTAACATCTTGTAAAATACCGAAAAATATAGTAATATATAGAACAAGTATTTATTATTAACCAAAGGAGCATTTTTACATGCCTGAACCAAAAAAGCAGAGCAGCCCTCGTAAGACCGGCCTTCGCCGCAGTCATTTGCGCTTGAAGCTCGCTCGTAGTGTTAACAAGCATTCGCCAGTTAAGGCGTTTGAAACCGCAAAAAAGACCCCAAATCTTAAGATTAAAGCGGTTAAAAAAGCAGCTGAAAAGAAAACTGACAAAAAAGACAAATAAATAGGGAGGCAAAACGTGGCAAGCAATCGACATCTCGGCAGAATTATCTCGCTCCAGAGTCTTTATGAGTATGAATTCAGGAGCAAGGCGGGCGACGCCTCGGCCGACATCGATAGTATCGTCGCAAAAAATATTGAACCCTACGCCAAAGCCCTAGGGGACGTGGATTTTGTTCATGACCTCGCTCATGGTGTTTTTGATGAAATGGAGCAGCTCGACAAAGAGCTTCAACCAATGGCTCCAGAGTGGCCGATTTCCAGCATTTCCTCAATCGATCGTAACGTTTTGAGGATTGGGCTTTTTGAACTAACTCGCCGTAAAGACACGGTTCCTCCAAAGGTAGCAATCAACGAAGCTGTTGAGCTCGCAAAAGCCTTTGGCTCAGAAAATTCATCTAAGTTCATCAATGGCGTACTTGGTACTGCTTACCGAAATATCGGTGGAGAGGAAAAACCAAAGCATGCAGAACAAGAAAACTCAGAGGCCGCAGCGCAGCCAGAAACGTCCGAACCAGTCGAAGAAGACAAATAGTCGGGCTAGCAGGCGCAACGCGCCTCGTGCACCAAAGCAGCGCAATGGCTACAAAGTGCCAGAGGCACTTCCAACTCAGAACTATAAAGAACCGATTCATGAAAAACTGCGTCAGGTAGTTTTGCGCAAAAAACCAGAGATTAAAGAAATTGTGCGTGAGCCGACCGCAGGCGGTATTGTCTTTCGCATGACTGCTGATAATCGCGACATCGAGATTCTTTTGATTCAAGATAGCAAAAACCGTTGGACTATTCCGAAGGGTCATATCGAACCGGGTGAGACTGCTAAGCAGACTGCCGTCCGTGAGATTGGTGAGGAATCTGGCCTTAAGAACGTTGATGTTCTATCTTGGCTTGGCAAGATTCACTTCAAGTATCGCCGTATGGAAAAACTCGTCCTTATGACGACCCAGGTTTATCTTGTCCAGTCTCTTGACAAGAACGAGCGCCCGACCAAAGAAAAATGGATGAACGGCATTCGCTGGTTTAGCTTTGCTGACGCGCTTGACGCAATTGAATATGCTGATATTGAAAAATTAATGTTAATCGCAAAGAAAAAAATCCGGAGTGGGGATTTGTAAATGAATAAAGAGCAGATTGATGCTTACCGAGATTTCGCAAAAGAAAAGCTCGGGTTTGAATTCAAAAATATTGATCTTCTAATTACTGCATTAACTCATCGTTCCTACGTTAATGAGCATAAAGCTTCCGTTACGGAACACAACGAACGTCTTGAGTTTCTCGGTGATGCTGTACTTGAGCTGGTTAGCTCAGATTTTCTTTATAAGAACTACGAACAACCAGAAGGTATCATGACCGCTTGGCGTGCTGCTTTAGTAAATACTGAAGCAAACGCTGCTGCTGGCGAAGCCCTTGGCTATGAACCGCTCGTCCGCCTCAGCAAAGGCGAAAAGAATGGTTCTGATCGCGCTCGTCACGTCATTATGGCGGACTGTTACGAGGCTATTATTGGCGCCATTTATCTTGACCAAGGCTATAAAGTAGCAGAAGAATTCATCCATAAAAATAGCCTCGTAAAAATCGACGAAATTCTTGAGACAGAATCTTGGCGCGACTCCAAATCTTATCTTCAGGAACTCGTACAGCATCTTGACGGTACGACTCCTGATTATGTCGTGATGAAGGAAGAAGGCCCTGATCATGACAAGAAATTTACTCTTGGTGTTTATGTTCGCGGCAAGCTCAAAGCTACTGCTACTGGTCACAGCAAACAGGAAGCGCAGGTAAAGGCTGCCGGTGAAGCAATTCGCAAATACAAAAAGGAACATCCAAATGAATTCGCAAACCCTAGTGGAGCCACCAAAAATCTCTAAACGCGTCAAAGCGATTACAATCGGGGGAATTACTTTGATGTGTGCAATGATTTTCATTGCCGTTGTTGCTTACTGTTATAACTACTATCCAGATCAGATTACGCCTGAGATTGAGTTCACGATGCGTCAAGGCGACCGTCGCGAAGTAAAGGGGACTGATCTCGTGATTGAGCTCAGTCGCATCGACGATAATCGTTGTCCTACGGACGGTTCAATTACTTGTATTTGGGAAGGCGAAATAAACTATGTCTTTCGCGTAGATAACAAAGAGATTATTCTCGGCCCGGTCACGGATTTGAACGACGGCGAGAAGATTCACGAATACTCGATTCACTATATTTCGGGCGACCAAAAACAAGGCGTCTTCGTCTTGCAAAAAGACGAAAAATAAGATATAATTACTCTCAGTCAAATTAATTTAAAGGAGAATTATGCTTGCGATTCGCTTACAGCGTAATGGCCGTAAAGCTTTACCGCTTTATAGGATAGTCGTCCAAGAAGCGCAACGTCACCCTCTTTCGGGTCGTATCGTCGCTCAGGTCGGCAGCTACAACCCACATACCAAAGCCACCACTCTTGATAAGGCTGAGGTAGAAAAATACCTTAACAACGGTGCACAGCCATCTGGCCGCGTTATCCGCATTCTAGTTAAGGAAGGTATCAAGATGCCAAAATGGGTCAAGATGCCACTTGAAAAGAAAGCTACTGCAAAACATGCAGACAAGCTTCGTAAAAATCAGCCAAAGGAAGAGCCAGCTGAGGAAGCACCTGCAGAGGAAGCAACCGAAGCTCCAGCAGAGGCTTAAACTTATAAAAATACTCCCGAAAGGGAGTATTTTTGTGTAAAAAATCGCCCCATTTTTTAACAAAAGCATATATACTAGATATATAACTTAACAAAATGGAGAAAACATGCCCACAATTGACCAACAGTTTGTAGAATACATCGTAAGGACTCTCGTCAACAATCCAGACAAAGTTAAAATCGACCGTACTATCGACGAAAAAGGCGTTCTTCTTAGCCTCGAAGTAGATCCAGAAGATGTTGGTCGTATCATTGGTCGCCGTGGCGCAACTGCACAGAGCATCCGCACTCTTCTCCGCGCTCTTGGTACCAAGAATGACGCTCGCTACAATCTTAAGATTGTAAACAACGACGATTATGAACCTGCTGCAAAGGAAGACGCTCCGGCAGCAGAGGAAGCAGCTGAAGAACCAGCAGCTCCAGCAGAAGAAATCGACGAAGTCGAAGACGTCGATGACGCTCCAGTTGAAGAAGGCAGCGAACTTGCAAAAAAGACTCGCGCAGAGCTTGCAGATTTGGACGACCTTGATATATAATACTGTTAATGCTTTTTGAAGAATAGAGCATCCAAGCTAACTGCGAGTCAGCTTGAACACATAAAAAGTTGAGAGCTTATATGCTAAAAAACCACCTTGTGCACAGGTGGTTTTTTGGTTGCTTCCTCGCATGCTCTCGCCTTAAACTCCTCAAGAAAGAACGTCGTCGAGCCATCCCGTCGTTACGGGTGGCCCGCTCCTCACGCTCGCCCGTAGGCTGCGCGAGCTTTCTTAGGAGTTCAAGCCTCGAGCATGTAAGAAGCAGCCAAAAACCTCTTAGCGTTAAATGATCTGCCGAGGCTTTACGGAGGCTACGGCCGAGTAAAAATAGCGTCCGCCCGTAACGACGGGCCGGACGACTATTGTGCCTCGGTAGATTGTTTAATCGTAAGAGGTTATTTCTTGTTGTTCTTAACTAGCTGATACGCAACGAATGCAATCAAGCCGATGCCGGCAAGCATTAGCCAGAGGCCATTGAAGCCGCCAGTGAGCTCTAGCGCAGTAATTGCGAGGAGAATAGACGAAGTAACAACCATCCACTTATGATGGCTGAATGCACCAAGAATGATGAAGCCAGTAGACTCAAAGATATAGACCATTGGCAAGATATAGTTTTGCAAATAGCTTGTGCCCATTGTGATGAAGAACATCGGGATATTGAGTGCTAGGTAACCGAGGATCTTGCGTGTGCCACCAGTGTTATTGCGCTCTTTTAGCCAGCCGTATACGAGGAGCGGAGCAGCAAGAATATGACTCTGAATTGCTACGCGATTAAGGCCTGCGTCACTGTTGTAGTTGATATGTGCGTTATCGAACATGTCGCCGATAAAGCTGGCAAATGATATGGCGGCAAGATATACAGCGCTTTCAAGCAATCTATATTGTTTAGCGATCAGAGATACGGACGCGACGAAACCCGATGCTGCTAGCCAGCCAGCTGAACCCCAATCTGTAGAAACGGAAGCAACAATACAAGCTACGCTACCGGTAGTGGCCGCGGTTACGGCTACGCCAAGGCTGTGTTTTGGCTGAATATTCTTAATTGCGGCATAGCCGGCAATCAAGGCAAAGGTAAGGATTAGATACGTAAAGAAGACTGGCCATTGCAAATTATAGCCAGGAACGAGTTCTGCGAAGATTTCGAACGGAATAAACATAATTGCAAGCACAGTAGCGTTTGCCCAAGAGATATTCTTGTAGCGCCAACTAATTAATGCGCCGAGCAGTGCAATAACGACTGCAATAGCGATTAGGGTGATGGCGCGTGATGTGGTGTCGAAATGCGCGCAGAAGATGCAGGTTGAGAAGATGCCAATCAATGAGAAGATGAGCACAGCTTTCTCAATCTGCTTGTCTTTTTCGGTCTTCTGCGAAATAAACAGTGAGCAAGCGGTTTGCGCTAGCCAGCTAACGAGCCAGACAATTGCGACTACGACGTTCACGGTCATGTCATTCTTTGCGAAGACGGAGTAATTAGTTGCGTCGGCAATAATCATTAAAACTAACAACTGTAAATAAATGCGGAGAGAAATGAGTAAACCACGATCTTTTCTGTTTGCGATCCAGCCAATTAAGCCACCTACCGTAGCGATAGAGAAGGCAAAGATGCGGAGAGCTGGGTAATTGCTACCCATATTAGGAGTGAAAATCGTGCAGAAAGCAAAGCAAGCAAAGATAGGTGTTAGCCATTGTGCTAAGAATTTAGTCGCATGACGATAAGCGACAGGGAGCCATTTGACGCGGCAAGCCCAGCAGATTGTTGGGAATAGCGCGACGATGAGTGGCCAGATAAAGAAAGTGTAGGTTGTAAATGTATAGGTAGTAGAATGCGCATCAATCATGCTTGCGCCGGTCCATCCGAAGAGGAGTAGCCAGACGTAGCTGAGCCAACCGGCCATGCGACTATCGATACCAGCAGCTGCGCCTATGTAGGCAACCAATGTAATGGCAGTGCTTACAAATAAAGATACTTCGCTTGCGAGGCCAAGCTCATTGAAGGCGTAGTACCAAAGCGGGAGGAGCACCATAGCGGTATAGGTGAAGGCGGTCGCAACGGGACGGAGGTATTCGACGAAGCGGTATAGCAAGATGCCAGCCGTGTAGGTAATAATTGTTGCAAAAATCGTAATAAACGGAACTAAGCTTGGCTCGTCTTTAATAAATAATAGAATGGAGCCAATAATCAGGAAGCTACCGACATATAATAATACGTTCAGCGACCCGGCATTATTAGGAGTAGTGACCTTTGCGTTCGGGTCGGTACCCTCCATTAAGACCTCGCCCGGCTTCACGTAGCCGTAGGCAGTCTGTTTGCCTTTCGAGTGGCGCACAATCAAGGAAATAATCAGCGCAATAATAATTAACGGTAAGAATGCCTCAAATATATGGAATACCGATCCAAAGAGAAGCTCACCTAACAAAAACATATTATTTTTGACCTCCTATTAAGCCAATTTTAAAAGTAAAAATTTAAAAACGCAAGCACTATTGAAAAATGTGCCAAAATCGGCAAAAATACCCCTTGAAACACTTGTCTTTTTTTGCTAAACTAATATGTTAAGAAGTAGTGTGCTTTGATTTTTTGCAGTTTCGCTCTGGCAATGCGAAACCGAGTCAAAGCGGGAATCTTCCGGCCAAAAGATATCAACACTAAAAACTAGCGAGGGAATGTGGCAAAGTCTACAAATACTGCAAGTAGTGGTAGCCGTGTGGAATTCACAGAGGGCGACCAAGTTCTTCCAATACCAAATCTAACCGAGCATCAGACCAAATCCTGGAAGGAATTCGTGGATTATGGTTTGCAGGAAGTCTTTAACGAGCTCAACCCGATCGATGACTATACCGGTCAGAAGATGAGCCTCCGTTTCAAGGATTATTTCTTCAAAGATCCTGTTGAGGACGACCGCACTGCAAAAGATAACCTCACTTCTTATGAGGCTGCTTTGCATGTCAACATCGAGCTCGAAAACAAAGTTACTGGCGAGAAAAAGGAACAGGAGATTTACTTCGGTGATTATCCTTGGATGACCGATCGCGCTAGCTTTATTATTAACGGCACTGAGCGCGTTATCGTTTCTCAGCTTATTCGCTCCGCGGGTGTATTCTTCTCCGCAGATACCGATCATGGCCGTAATTATTATGGTGCCAAAATCATCCCAGGCCGCGGTGCTTGGCTTGAGTTTGAAACCGATACGAAGAATGTTATCTACGTTAAAATCGATCGCCGCAAAAAGGTTCCAGTTACGACCCTTCTCCGTGCTCTCGGCATGAAGAAGACCGAAATCGTTGCCGCCTTCAAGGAAATCGATAACGGTGAAGTTAAATATATTGAAAACACTCTCGAAAAGGATCCAGCAAGTAACAAGAGCGAAGCTCTTCTTGAGATCTATCGCCGCTTGCGCCCAGGCGATCTCGCAACTGTCGAGAACGCAGAGAGCATGATTGAGCGTACTTTCCACGACTATCGTCGCTACGATTATTCTCGTGTTGGCCGCTACAAGATTAATCAGCGCCTTGGTTTCGATACGCCAAACGATGAAGCTCATCGTACTCTTCAGATGGAAGATCTTATCGCAATCATCAGCGAGATTATTCGTCTTAATAATACTCAGGAACCAGCAGATGATATCGACTCTCTTGCAAACCGCCGCGTCAAACTCGTTGGTGAGCTCGTACAGCGCCAGTTCCGTCTTGGTATGCTTCGCCTTCAGCGCAACATCCTCGACCGCATGTCGATGGCTGATCCTCAGACCGTTACTCCATCTCAGCTCGTTAACTCACGCCCAGTGGTTGCAGCTGTTAAGGAATTCTTCTCCAGCTCTCAGCTTAGCCAGCTCATGGATGAGACTAACCCATTCTCCGAGCTTTCGCACAAGCGTCGTCTAAGCTCTATGGGGCCTGGTGGTCTTACTCGTGAACGCGCAGGCTTCGATGTTCGCGATGCTCACCCAACTCACTACGGTCGTATCTGTACTGTAGAAACCCCAGAAGGTGGTAACGTTGGTCTCGTGCTTAACCTTGCAACCTATGCTCGTATCAATGAATACGGTTTCATCGAAGCTCCGTATCGCGTTGTTAAAGACGGTAAGGTTACTGACGAAATCGTTTACGTTGACGCAGCTGCTGAGGAAAACATGGTTATTGCTGATACCAGCGCTAAGCTCGACAAGGACGGCAAGTTCGTCGATGAATATGTTTCCGCCCGTAAGCATCTTCAGCCAGCTCAGGTCATGGCAAGCGAAGTTACCCACATGGACGCTGTCCACAAAGAGATTCTCGGTGTGGCCGCATCGATGATTCCATTCGTTGAAAAGAACCGTGTCGACCGCTCCTTGATGGCCTGCGCAATGCAGAAACAGGCAGTTCCTCTTATCAAGCCAGAAGCAGCTACCGTCTCTACTGGCATCGATGCAGAGGTTGCAAAGAATCTTTCTCAGATCGTCTTCGCAGAAGGTGATGGTGAAGTCGTTAAGGCTGATTCCAACTCTGTTGAAGTTAAGTACAAGAAAGAAACCAAGACTTACAATCTTATCCACTTCATGAAGACTAATGATGATCGCTGTTATGATGAGCGCACCGTTGTTAAGCGTGGTGATAAGGTTAAATATGGCGATGTCCTTATCGAAGGTGCTTCCATCGATCACGGCGAACTCGCACTTGGTAAGAATATGCTCGTCGCCTTCATGCCATGGCGCGGTTATAACATGGATGATGCTATCGTCATCTCCCGCCGCCTCGTCGAAGACGATACCTTGACCAGCATTAACATTCGCGACTTCGATGTTGAGGTTCGTGAAACCAAGCTTGGTCCAGAGCAGGTTACTCGTGATATTCCAAACGTTTCCGAAGCTGCACTTCGCCACCTCGGTGAAGACGGTATCGTAACGGTTGGTTCCGAAGTTAAGAATGGCGATGTTCTCGTTGGTAAGATTACGCCAAAGGGCGAACAGGAGCTCAGCTCTGAGGAACGCCTCCTCCGCGCAATCTTCGGCGAAAAAGCTAAGGACGTCCGCGATACTTCCGTCCGCATGAACGGTTCTGATGGCGGCAAGGTCGTTGGCGTTCGCGTTTACACTCGTGAACAGGGCAACGAACTCAAATCCGGCGTCATTATGCAGATCAAGATCTACGTTGCAGAAATGCGCAAGATTAGCGTCGGCGATAAGCTCGCTGGTCGTTACGGCAACAAGGGTGTTGTCGCACGTATTCTCCCAGTTGAGGATATGCCATTCATGGAAGACGGTACTCCAGTTGATGTTCTCTTGAACCCAATGGGCGTGCCTTCCCGTATGAACCTCGGTCAGCTTTATGAAACCCACCTTGGTATGGCAGCTCGCGCACTTGGCTACAAGGTTACTACCCCATCCTTCAACTCTGTTCCAGATGATGTAATCTCTAGCGAACTTAAGAAGGCTGGCTTCGAACCTGATGGCCGCGTCAAGCTTTACGATGGTCTCACTGGTGAGCCATTTGAAGAACGCATTACTGTCGGTGTTATGTACATGCTCAAGTTGCATCACATGGTCGCTGACAAGATTCACGCCCGCTCTACTGGCCCATACACTATGGTCACCCAGCAGCCACTCGGTGGTAAAGCACAGAACGGTGGTCAGCGCTTTGGTGAGATGGAGGTGTGGAC
>DESW01000007.1:0-165 GCA_002361425.1 Candidatus Saccharibacteria bacterium UBA3304
TGCTGAATCTCGCGGTAAGAAGGCGAAACTTCGTGGCTAATAGAATAATCCTGAATAAAGTCGAGAAGGATACGCTGTTTTTTGGTTGGACCTTTCATACTTCTATTATAGCAGTTGCCTCCCTGTTGGATGCAAGAAAAAGCAGCACCCGCCGGTGTGGCGGGG
>DESW01000007.1:226-12816 GCA_002361425.1 Candidatus Saccharibacteria bacterium UBA3304
TAGAACACTTAAAGTAACCCTTATTTTTTGCGGGAAACGGTCAAGAAACCGTTGCGTGGGTTTTCGTTAACTTCGCGGTCTGCTGGAAGGTCGCATGGGGTACCTTTACCATTCTTCGCAACCTTGGTGAAGAAGTAAATAGTCTGTGGTTTGCCGCCACGGAGAGTTACCTCAGATTTGTGAAGATAGTATTTTACACCCTTGGAATTGGTATGTTCGTAAGCCATTTTAGACTTTCCTCCGTTAGTTATTTATACCCTTATCTTATGACCCCTATAAAGCGGTGTCAAGAGGAAAAATTACTTTTTTCTAGAGTGGTTAACAAAGATAAGCGCAATATGAATGAAGATCCAGATAAGGAGGCGGATAATCAAGATAAGAGCGAGAATAATACAGATAAGGATTAAGATGCCGGATCCGCACGGATACCACAGAGGTGAGGAATACTCGTAGCGGAATAACTCGGTGGACGGGAGGACGGCGGCGCCATAGGCGTCCATCTGGGCTTCGGCCGGATATTTGGCGAGCTCATCTTGATAACACTGAATATAGCGCGCATTGAAGCCCCAACCGTTGGCGCGACTGCGAGCATCACAGATATCGGCAACCTTCTTATAAACGTTACCGTAAGGGTTAGAAGAGTTCTTCTCTATCTCAGACTTGGCCTTGGCGATAGATTCGTTTGCCTTGCGGAGATATTGGTTTTCTAGATAGAATGGGCCAGTGCCAAAGGTAATCTTCTCAAGGCCGTTCTCTTGGACGGTATTAAATACAATGTGTTTGAGCGTGAAGGAATGGAGCTCTTTGAGAGCCTTCTCAATCTTTTCGTCGCTATCTTCCTTGTCGGCAGCCATGACGGCGTCACGCAATCTGGTCATTTCGATATGGTCGAGACGAAGGAGAGTCGCTGCCCAGAAACCGAGGAGCACCAAAAACAACACAATCTTCCAGCTAGAAAGACGGAAAATTGCGGCTAGAATCTGCCTTAACTTGTTCTTAGACAGTCCACCCATAATATATTATGATTATATCATGAGTAAGATTTATTTTTCAGGGATAAATGGCGTGGGGATCAGCCCTTTGGCCGAGCTCGCGCAAGATATGGGCGTTTCCGTTTGCGGTTCCGACATGCGCCGTGGCGAGCTAGCGCCTGAGCTAGAAAAACGTGGAATTGAAGTTTTCTACGGTGAACAGGACGGTGAGTTTTTGAAACAAAAAATCGCCGAGGGCGTCGACTGGTTTGTTTATACTTCTGCCCTGCGTCCAGATCATCCTGAGCTCTTAGCTGCTAAGGCTGCAGGCATTCGCGTTTCTAAGCGCGACGAGTGGCTCAATGAGTTTCTAGATAAGTTTGGTTTGAAGATGCTCGCAGTTGCCGGTACGCATGGTAAGACCACGACCACTTCGATGTTGATTTGGGCCTTCCATGAACTCGGCATGCCACTAAATTACGCCGTCGGTACAAGCTTGCCTTGGGCAGGCCGCAGTAATTTCGATCCAAGCTCGAAGTATTTCGCTTACGAATGCGATGAGTTTGACCGTAACTTCCTCGCCTTCCACCCATATGTCGCTGCGATTGTTTCAGTCGACTATGACCATGCAGATATTTACCCTACCGTCGAGGATTATCAGGCTGCCTTTGCACAGTTTGAGAGCCAGTCTGAGATTGTTGTGAAAAATACAACGATTGACGAGAGGATTACTCTTCCTGGTGAGCTACGCCGCAAGGATGCTTCGGTCGTTTTGGACGTCATGCGTCATCTTTGCGATGCTTCCGACGAGCAGATTATCGAGATTCTTAACCGCTTCCCTGGCGCTGAACGTCGTTTTGAGGAAGTTTCGAAGAATGTCTTTACCGATTACGGTCATCATCCACAGGAAATTAAGGCTACCGTTCAGATGGCTGCCGAGCTCCGTGACCGCGGTAATTACAAGGGCTTTGCAATGGTTTATGAACCACTCCAGAACCGCCGCCAGTACGAATGCCGCAAAGATTACGGCGACGTATTTATTGGCGTCGATAAGTTGTTCTGGGTGCCTTCATTCTTGCTACGCGAAGACCCAAATCAGCCAGTGCTCACGCCGAATGATTTGATTCCATATATGAATAACCCAGAAATCGCCGAAGCCGCTGAGCTTAATGACGAGTTGTCGCAAAAACTCCACCAGCTCCGCGATGACGGCTGGATGATTTTGATGGAAGCGGGTGGCGCAACCGGCGACGAATGGATTCGCCGCGAATTCAAAGACTAAAGATCTTCAACAAATTCGTCGTTTTCGACGGAGATACCAAGACTTTCGTCCGTAAGAGCCTCTGATGAGAAATCGTCGGAGGCTTCGTTTATGCGCTCAGAGACTTTTTCGAGTTCTTTAAGATATTCGTCGATGACTTTATCGTTAATTTCGCCCTCATTGGAGAACTTCTCTTTTTGGTCGTCTTCTTCGCTGTGTTTTTCGCCCTCAGAAATATAGCCCGGACGAGAACGATCGAGATAAATGTCACCAGTAGAACGATAAATCTGCAAGCTAGCAGCAGTAGAAAGCAATGCGATAACCGCAGCAGAAAAGCCGAGAATCATCAAATTGCGGCCGCCGTGGATAGGTTTGTCTTCTTTCATTTCTTTAGACTCTCCTTTAGCTGATTTACGGCATTATGATGACGGCCAAGAATCTCATTAAGGCGCTTGATGCTGGCATCGATATCCTCGCGTTTGCGGCGAGTTTTCTTGAGCTTGTCGTAGAACTTCTGCGGTTCGCTCTTGCAGTCGATATTGATGAGAGCCTCGAGCTCCTGCGAGTAACCAATGTAATCGTTTTTGAAGCGGTCACGCTCAGACATAAAAGTCGTCTGTTGCTCTGCAATCTCAGCGCTCGCCATGTTGTTTTTGACGAGGCGGAGGTTGAGATTCATCATGAGATTCGTAGAAATAGATTCATACTGCGCACCAAGATGAACGCGATTGCGTGCGTCGTCTTTTTGGATGCGTTTGAGCTGAAGTTTAATGCTAGAACAGTTAGTAGAGATAAGGCCGGCCTGCTCTTCGCCAAGTGTTTTGGCAGAAACAGGATTTACCGCCGTAGCGACAAGAATAACAGCAACTAGAATAGCGGCTTTTCTCATACAAACTATTATATATTATTCTTCGTCTTCTGGGATGAGTTGGAGATGGCAGTCGGTAATCTGATAATCGTCGACAACAGATGGAGCGCCCATCATGAGATCTGCGCCAGAACCGTTCTTTGGGAAGGCGACGATATCGCGAATGTTTTCAGTATCTTCAAGAGCCATAAACATGCGGTCGATGCCGTATGCACAACCAGCGTGTGGAGGTGCGCCAAACTTGAAGGCGTTGAGCATACCGCCGAAGCGAGCCTCAACATATTTCTCGTCGTAGCCGAGAATGCCGAAGACCTTGTACATGATTTCTGGGTTGTGGTTGCGGACTGCGCCGGAGCAGATCTCGTAACCGTTCATAACCATATCGTACTGGTCAGCAACGATAGCGAGTTTTTCTTCGTCGGTCTTTGCAGCTTCGAGAGCTTCGAGACCACCCTTTGGCATAGAGAATGGGTTGTGGCCGAAGTCGAGCTTCTCTGCACCGTCGTCCCACTCGTAGAATGGGAAGTCGATAATCCAACAAAGCGCAACAACGTTTGGATCTTTGAGATTGAAATGATCAGCGAAGGCGATGCGGAGCTGACCGAGAACCTTATTGACCTTTGCACGAGTATCAGCGCCGAAGAAGACAGCATCGCCGGCTTCTGCGCCAGTTTTCTTAGTGATGGCTTCGAGCTCTGCTTCGCTCAAGAACTTAGCGATTGGAGACTTAATGCCTTCTGGGGTGTAAGTGAGGTATGCGAGACCGCCAGCACCAAGCTTGCGAGCCTGTTCAGTAAAGTTATCAATCTGGGAGCGGCTGAGTTCTGCGCCATTCTTAACGCAGATAGCCTTAACGCATTCAGCCTTTGCAAAGACTGCAAACTGAGTATCTTTTAAATCGTCGGTAAGGTCGATGAGCTCCATGCCATAACGAAGGTCTGGCTTATCGACGCCGTATTTCTCCATAGATTCCTGATATGGAATGCGTGGGATGTCTTCGCTAAGAAGCTTTTTGCCTGCAAATTCAGTTGCGAGCTTCTTGATGAGTGGTTCCATTTCTTTGCGGACGGTTTCGCCATCTTCAACGAAAGACATTTCGCAGTCGAGCTGATAGAACTCACCATAGAGACGGTCTGCACGTGGATCCTCATCGCGGAAACATGGTGCAATCTGGAAGTAACGTGGAACGCCACCAACCATGAGGAGCTGCTTGAACTGCTGTGGTGCCTGTGGTAATGCATAGAACTGACCTGGGCGAAGGCGGGATGGAATAATAAAGTCACGTGCACCTTCTGGGCTGGAGTTTGCGAGAATTGGAGTAGTAACCTCAATAAATTCATGCTCGTACATATAGTTGCGCATGATGCGATAGTATTCGCTGCGGCGTGCAAGGCGAGCCTGCATGCTTGGGCGGCGAAGATCGAGATAGCGATACTTGAGGCGGAGTTCCTCACCAGCAAGCGTGCCCTCATCATGAGTGGAGACTGGAAGAGCTTCGGAGCGGTTGAGAAGTTCCATTTTTTCGACAACGACCTCGATGTTGCCGGTTGGAATATTTGGGTTCTCAAGGCCCTCGCCACGCTGGCGAACTTCGCCCTCTGCGCGGATGACATATTCATCGCGGAGATGCTCTGCGAGCTCGAAAGCGTCCTTAGTTTTTGGATCAATAACGAGCTGAATTACGCCGGTATGATCGCGCAAGTCGATAAAAATGAGACCACCATGGTCGCGACGGGAATTAACCCAGCCGGCCAATTGAACTTTTCCAGATTTGACAGTTAGATCTTTTGCGAGGGACCTCATTTTTACTCCAATAAAAAATAATGTTATTTACAAATTATTATTATATCATATTTCTCTCTTAACGGAAGCGCTTGGACTCGCGGTCGAGGTCGCGATTTTTGATAGTTTGGCGTTTGTCGAATTTTTTCTTACCTTCACCGACAGCAATGATAAGTTTGATGTGGCGTTTGCCCGGGAGAAGCTCGACTGGAACGATAGTATTACCCTGCTGCTTCGCGCGGTCGAGACCAGCGATTTGTTTCTTGGTCGCGAGGAGTTTAATATCCTGCTCGGTTTCAGTGCCGAGCGTGAGGCCGAGCAAGAAAAGCTCGCCGCGTCTAAGCGTAACATAAGTGCCCTTGAGCTGAGCGTGGTGATCACGAATAAGGCGGACTTGTGGGCCCGTCAAAACCATACCGACTTCAAGTTTATCGGAAAGATTATAGTCATAATGCGCACGGCGATTAACAACCTTTTGCGCATTTTTGGTTGGTTTTTTGGACTTTGCCATGCAGTTATTATATAACAACTGAGGTTATTGTTGGATGACCCAAGGATTGGCCTTGGTACCATCGCCCCGAGAATAGTGAGCGCCTTTCTTTAGCGAAACTACTGGACGGAGGCCTACTCCTTGACTAGAGCCAAGACCTGCGCCGCCCTGATAATGAAGATTACCTTGATAGATATTAGCGACCATGGAGCCAGAAGTGCCTATCGTGTTAGGAGACATCGTATAATACCTGCGATTGCTCTGCAGTAAGGAACTCGATCCGTCGCCGCCCATTACTAGACCGCTGAGAGTTAGCTCATCCGAAGTAATGTGGCCAACCATATATTTCAGTTTGCCGTTGCCGTTAACAGTATCATTTTTCGTGAAGGAATCGTCCTTATCGCATTCAAACGAAGGATGTACACCGCTGGCATTATTCCAGCTATTACGCCGCGACGTCTTTGTGGCACTATTCGCACTACTAGTAGCGTCGTTATCTTTGCTTGCGAGCGGGCCGTCAATAAAATGACGATCATTGCAGTATACAACATCTTCTAGTTCGTTTTCATGCGACGCTAAGCCAGTAGTTTCAAACCAAGCTTCCGTTACGGTTTTTGCGTTACTTTCATTAGTATTCGTTTTCATCGCGGCCATCAAATCATCGATGTTATTATAGCCATCCATCGATATGACATAAGGATAATAATTATTGCCGAAATGAATGATGTATTTTATGCGTGAACCGCTACAAGTTCGTTCGCCATTGCTACAGAAATAATGATATCTCGTGGCTGCCGTAGTGCGTTTTTGAGACCACCATCCAGAAATAGAGTCGTAGCTAAGAGAATAAGAGTCGCCATTGCGAGTGATGTCATTAGCAAAGATATACTGCTTCATTGACTCTGTTGATACTTGCCCAGTAGTCACGCGGGCGCCATACATATAACCGACATCCGCAGGAGAATCGGAGCCATTGTCTACCGCACTATAAGCAAACGTCGATACCCCGTTATATTCAATAACATTCATGCCGTCGTAATTTGGACATTTACCATTTGTCGGTACACCATCATACAAAAGCTTGACACCACCAGTACCAGTCGTACGAAACGCAATCCAACAATAGTTATGCCAAATCACATGGCCATCGTCTTGGTCGCCGCGAAAATAATGAACTGGATAACTATCGCTAGCCGTATTAGCGCGAGTAACAACTCCGAAACCGTTATCAATTACATTAGTAGTAGAGCCACCCGAGAAAACTGCCGTTTGTGCCACCTCAGAAAAATCAACATCAGTATCCGGACCTTTAGATTTACAGGCAATTGTATCGTAAAGAATATTCGAATTGCAATCCGCAACGTGAGGCTGACCTTCTGGATCTGGCCATTCTTCCCCGCTCATTTGGAAGGTAATATAAAGATGATATTTTGCACCGCCGTATTCATTTGGATTAGAAATGCCAGTCTTACCATTGGCGCCATATTGGATTTCGCCGACTGTATTCACCTTGCAGTTGAAGGTAACAGATTTTAGAAGCGAAAGCGTAGACTCGTCCTGCTCTAGCGCGACATTGTAGTAATACCAGCCATCATCGCGAAGCGCCCATTTGTCGCCGTTTTGGGTGTTGATAATTGCATAGTGTTCCTCGTTGCCATTTTCAGTCCAAGTTAATGGCAAGTCAGTCGTCTCATGATCTGACTCTGGCGTGCCGCTATTTGCCGTGCGCCAATATTCGTTGATTTTCATGCGAACATAGCGCTTTGTGGAGTTTTTGTTTGTCGCAATTGCGGTCTTTGGCGTCTCTGTACACGGCGTCCAATTATTCGGCGTCACAAAAGTTTCAGTAAATTCAGAGACATCATTGGCGAGATGAAAGAGGTTTCTTAGGAACATACTGTCTGAGTAGCATGCAATAGTACCGGCAATAGCTAAAACGGCTACTGAAATGCCGGCGATTATTAAAGCTTTTTTATTCTTTAGCTTTCTCATTTTCAACCCTAAAATACTTATGTTAATTATAGCATTTTAAGGTAATTCTTTGCGAATTTTATGCTCAAGTTTGCGATTGTAGCTACGCTCGAGTTTAGTAAAGTTGCGTGCGCCAAAAGTTTTGTAGCCAGTGCGGATGGCGAAGTTCTTGAATGCCTCAACGCGAGTATGCCAAGTCGATGCGTAATGGTGATAGCCGATGGTGTTTTTCGTGCTCTCGTCTTTGCCCGTTATGTAGTGTTTCGGACTGAAATATTCGCGCGCAAAAACAGCGAGCGTGCCGGTCTCGGATTTATAAGTTTTAGTCTTGCCATTAAGTTCGAGTGGCCAAAAATCTTTGGCATAAACCGATGGACTGTGAACAGTTTTTAGGAAAGTATCGGTCGTGATTTTTTGCTTTGGATCGGCGAGTTCATAGCGCTTCAAAATCTTGCCAATCCATGGCGAGTTTTTAGCAGCGCCAAAGGCTGCAGTCGTAAACCAAAAGTTCGCTTCCCAGCCCGCGACGGCGTCATATTTCGTGAGCTCGTCGAGCGATTTGCGAAGCTCAACGTCGGTATCGAAATAAAAGCCGCCTTCCGTAAAAACCGCATACATGCGAATAATATCAGCAGCAAGTGCCCAACGTTTTTCGTCGATTGCTTTTTTGACGAGCGGATATTTTTTGAGATCAATATCCTTCTCGGACCAGCGTTTAATTTTGTAATCTGGGTTAAGTTTTTGCCAGCCGTCGATGAACTTTTTGTCCTGCTCCGGCAAGTCGGCCGTGCCGCACCAAACGTAGTGGATGATTTTCGGAATCGCCACTAAAGCTCCTTTGCGCGATTATCTAACACGTGATTATAAATCTCTTCCATGCGAGTAAGAGTGTGGCTAATGTCATGTTTGGCAGCGCGCTTGACGCTTTCGTCAGACATCTTCGCCTGGCGGTCTTTGTCGCTGAGAATTTTCACAAGACTCTTCGCAACCGCATCAACGTCATCCGCTTCACAGAGATAACCGTTCTTGTTATTCGCGACGAGTTCATGAATAGCGCCAGCATCGACGGCGACACATGGAAGGCCACTGGCCATTGCTTCCATTAAAACAATACTCTGAGTTTCAGTCTTGCTAGTAATCGCGAAAACCGTACCGGTGCGATAAAGCTGCGGAAGATTATCGCCAATCACGCGGCCAAGGAAATGCGCCTGGTTAGACAAACCGGCTTTTTCGATTTGTGCTTCGAGCTTTGGACGAGCAGTACCATCACCAACAACAACGAGATGCGCGTCAGGCACTTGTTTGTGTGCTTTGATAAATGCACTCATTAAAATGTCGAGGGATTTTTCTGGGTCAACGCGGCCAACGTAAAGAACGATTGGCTTGGTTTTTGGAATGTCATATTCGTCGTAAATTTCTTTGTTGGCGCGGCCTTTGGCAAAGCGCGAAAGATCGATACCGTTGCTAAGTGCTTCGACAGGAACCCTGAATGGTTTGCGCTTTTGCGGGATCAAGTCAGCGACGGCCTGCTCGGTTGGCATAGTTGCGTACTCGCTGCGCTTAAGGAAGCTAATGAAGTATTTATTCATCATGGAGTTGATTGGCTTCTTTGCGACCTTTGGAAGTTTGAGTTGCTGGGTGAGGTTGTCCGGATATGCGTGGTCAGTAGAAACGAGCGAAATATCGCGGCTCTTTGCATAGCGCAAAACAGCAAGCGCGACTGGACCAGGCGTCTGATTATGAATAATGTCTGGCTGAAAATCGTCGAGAACTTTTTTGATCGTGCGATAGCAATTCAAGCTAACATTGAGACCGTTTTTGTAATAAAGTTTTGGTAACTTAACGCCAAGAAAATCCTTGGCTTCTGGAACCTTGTTAATTTGGTCTGGATAAACGTGAATTTTGAAGGACTTCAAACGAACGATCGTGAAGCCGTATTCTTCATCTTTTTCAACTTTGAATTTGCCGTCAATACTTGGCGCAAGAACCATGACTTTGTGGCCGCGCTTCTTGAGACCTGCTGCAAGGTTGCGCGAAAAAACTGCCACACCATTGATCATCGGGTAGTAAATATCGGACGAAATAACAATTTTCATTGCTATTATTATACAACAAGACTATATTTCGGCTGGTTCGTACGGCTGTGGGTAGTGCTCTGCCCAGTGACGATACTGCATAATGAAGAGTTCGCGCATGGCGCCAGCAATGGCTGGGCTAGTAATAATCGTGGAAGTACCGCCAGAAGCATAGTTAATGAATGCCACCTTGTCGCCATAGATATCGATTTCAACTGGAGACTGATAAGCCTCGCGTGGCATCATGACGCGGTGGAAGAGCCAGTGCTCGTCTTTGGCAGCGTTTTGGCGCGAAACTGGAACATCCGGAGTGAGTGCGTAAGTGTGAATATTTTTCTTGACGCGAGCATCGCGATAACGAGCAATAAAGTCGCCGAGATTGATATCCGAAGTGGAGCGAATGAGATAAAGTTTATCCGGCGCAACGCGGAGAGTATCCTTCAAAATCTCGCGGACACCTTCTTCGCCGACATAAGTTTTTGCACCCGGAATGGAGCTGTGCGCGTAATAAATATCAGTGAGAACGGAGATGTTATTCTTAATATTCTGCTCATCATTGATCGCAGCGCGGCGACGTTTTTCGGCAAGCAATTCGAGGCTGGATGGCGGCGCAGCAATGTAGCGCGCAGTCTTACCCTCTTCGGTTCTCTGCACGAGGCCGAGTTCGGTGAGTTTTTCGATGAGCGCATAAGTATTCGTGCGCGTTTCGCCAGTAATCTCAGAGATTTTGGTTGGCGTGAGCGTACCGTTGCGCAAAAGTGCGAGATAAGTCTTGGCCTGTGGCTCCGTGAGGCCTGCACGTTGAATGATGCGAATATCGTTTTCGTTTAACATATTACCGTCATTATTGCGGTTTTTTGGCGTTTTGTCAATTTGCTTTGACAGATTTTGTCGACTTTCTACCCCTGTTGCTCCCTATACTACGTCACCCTACATTGACATATATCTATTTTTAAGTTATAATGGTTGCAGACATTAAGTAATGATTGTCTGGTACATTGATAGATTCCTTGTCTATGAAATTCTCGAAACGCCAGCTCCCTGGCGGTTCGGGCAGGCGATTTAACTGGGATTTTAGATCGTCTACTCGAATCTAACAAAAAACGTCCGTTTAGGTGCCGGGCGTTTTTTGATGTTTTAGTTCTGGATGAATTCGTCGATAACGTCCGCAACGACAGTCGGACGCTCGTAATTGAGCAGGTGGCCAGTGCCAACAAGCTCCATAAATTGTGCGCCCTGCTCTGCAGCAATCGAGTGCGCAAGGACGGCTTTCGTGAGGCGGTCTTTGTCGCCAATCACGTAAAGAACTTGTTTGTTGGTCGGCGTTTTAGTCTGAGATTTCATTGCGATTTCAATATCGACAAGTAGGCTATCCGCGGAAGCAAAACGGCCAGAATACAAATAGTGAAGTTGGTCGATTTGCTTTTGCTGTTTGCGATCGACGGTTAGATAATGCGAAATGCAGAATGAAACGAGTTTGCTTTTCATGAGCTTATAGCGCGGACGCTTTGGCAAAATATGAAGCGCGCCAGACGTAAATGCATACATGAAATTACTGTTTTTCTGACCTGCGCGCGTACGGAAAATTGGTGACAAGAGAACGACCTTTTTGCGCACATCGTCTGGGTATTTTTCGAGATAATGCGAGACAATAATCGAGCCCATGGAATGACCAATAATATACGGCTTGTGCGGAATTTTTGAGATATATTCGTGAAGCCATTCAACGTAAGCATTGAGGTCTTTGTTGCTAATATCTGCCTCATCGCCAGAGCCTGGCAAATCTGGCGTGAGAACATTGTAACCTCTCACTTCCAAGCCGCGCGCAACAGCCGACATGCCCTGGTGCGTGCCGCGAAGACCATGAAGTAAAACTATAGTTGGTTTGGTATCTTCTGTCATAATTTGTCGATAATCGCACGAGCTTCGGCGATGGATTTAGTTAGCATCAATTCAGCGCGCAAATCGCTGGCGCCTGGGAAATTATTAATGTAAATTTTGTAAAAATGTTTGAGTGGGTCGTATGGCTGAATATCGTACTTTTCATAGAGGTCGAGGTGGTAGCGCATGAGGTCGAGAAGCTCTTCGCGGCTATGCTCTTTTGGCTCTTTTTCGAAGCAGAATGGATTCTGAAAAACGCCGCGACCAATCATAATGCCATCTGCGCCAAGTTCGACAAATTTTTGCGCTTCGGCAGCGGACTTGATGTCGCCATTAATGATGAGTTTGGTTTCTGGCGAAAGCTCGTTTTTGAGCGCAACAATTTCTGGAACTAATTCGTAATGAGCTTCGACTTTTGACATTTCTTTTTTGGTGCGGAGGTGAACTGTGAGCGCAGCTGGATGCTCGTTGAGGAGCGCACTGAGCCATGGCTTCCATTCGTCGAGCCTACTGTAGCCGAGACGAGTTTTGACGGAGATAGTAATGCCCTCAACTTTCTGCGCGGCGCGAAGAATTTCTACCGCAAGTTCTGGCGTACGAATAAGACCAGAGCCGCCGCCGGTTGCGACAACGTGACGATCCGGGCAGCCCATATTAATATCGAGTGCTTCGTAACCAAGATCCTTAGCAGCTTGGACGGTCTCAAAGAACATGTCTGGGTTTTTGCCCCAAATCTGCGCGACGATTGGACGTTCTTCTGGCTCATACTTGAGACGTTCGAGCGCATTTGGACGACCTTTTTCGCTGGAATAGCTATTTACATTCGTAAATTCAGTAAAGAAAATATCTGGGCGCGCAGCCTTTGCTACGACCTGGCGAAATGCGATATCAGTCACGCCTTCCATAGGGGCGAGACAAGTGAAACCTTTTTCAAATTTATCCCAGAAATTCATGTACATATAAGTATATAATAGATTGACATTTTGCGCCAGATATGATATAATGAAAGTATTCTTACACGTAACTCTGTAAGCGCACATTAAGAGAAAAGTTTTGAAGGAGTAGTTCCTTATTCTCTTTTGGTGCGTCTTTTAGTCATCAGAAATATTGAAAATGGAGGTGATTAGTATGACGACTAAGAAGATGTTTGGAAAGATGCTCACTTCAAGACTTTTGAAGGTAATGAGTATCATTATTGCGGCATGCATGCTGGTCACTCTGACCGCATGCGGAACAACAGTATCCCAGCAGGATGCTAGACAGACGACAACTGAATATAGCACAGTAGACG
>DESW01000025.1 GCA_002361425.1 Candidatus Saccharibacteria bacterium UBA3304
AGTTGTTGTTTCCGTAGGCTTTGGCGTTGCCGTCGTAGCTTCGGTTGTTGCTTCTGCTGTAGGCGCAGTTGTTACCGTCTGCGTTGTAGCCTCGGTTGTTACCTCAGAGGTTGCTGTGCTTTCCTGTTCACCGCAGCCAGTCAATGCAAAAAGCATGCAACTAACTACGAATACGCTCGCTACCTTCATTATCATTGAGGTAGCATTCCTTCTTGATTTGTTCCTTACCATATTGTCCACCGTCCTTTCGGTTTTTTCGAAAGCAGCACAAAATAGATGGGGCGCTATCCTCAATAATCTAAATGTGCGCTTATTGGTCCTGGGCTTTGCCCGAGCTATATAAGATCGAGGTAATTATACCATTATCGATTTCTATTTGCAAGCATAAGTATAATATGGTATAGCTAATTTTGCTATAATTATGACATGAGCACGCAATCAAAGAAATCAAATACAAAATTTATTGCCGCAATTACGATTTTGAGCATAATTGCCGTCGGTACGATCATATCGACCATTTGCCTAGCTTGGTCACTAGCGACTGCGAATGAGAAGATTGATTATCTTGAAAAGAAAGTTGATAAACTGACTAGCGAAGTTGGTGAGCCTGATGGTCCGATATATGACGACCCGGACGATCCATTTGTTGCAAAGAAACCACTAATCTATTTATATCCGACTGAGGATATGAACGTCTCTGTCAAGCTTGGCGACCCAAGCAAATTGACTGCTACCTATCCAAAATATAATGACGGCTGGAATGTTTTTGCGCATAAAGACGGCACTTTGATCGCCAATGGCCGCTCTTATTATGGCTTGTATTGGGAAGGCGCAAATTATGACGCAAAACAAACCAATGAAGGTTTCATTGTTGCCGGTAAAGAAAGCGCTGCTTTTCTTGAAACGAAGCTTGCGCAGCTTGGTTTAACTGAGCGTGAAGCAAATGAGATGATTATCTACTGGCTGCCAAAGCTCGAAAAGAACGCCTATAACTATATTCGTTTCGATTTGAATAAAGAGTTGGATGCATATATGCCAATGAATGTATCGCCAAAGCCGGACGCGATGATCCGCGTTTTGATGGCATTCAAAGGCTTAGAAAAACCAATCTCCGTACGCGAGCAGAAGCTCGAAACGCCTGAGCGCAAAGGTTTTGTAGTTGTTGAGTGGGGCGGCTGCGAAATTAAATAATTTTTAGCAAGAGAAAAGCACCTCGCGAACGGGGTGCTTTTTTGTTGGAAGTGATAACGAGTTAGTTTTCGGAAGAGTTTTTCTGCTCCTCGAACATTTCAACTACTTCATTGTCGAAGTCGCGGCTATGCGCAGCACTGTGCTTTAACTTAGCTTTTGCCTCGTCTGAAGGGTTGCTGCTCTTGTAGATGAGCTTGTGTTCGGCGGCTGCCCAACCCTGCATACTGTAAGTTCTGAGCTGGATCTCTACGGGTACTGACTTTGTCATGTTGTCATAATATACCTGTATTATGACGATCAAGTGAAGGCTACTATATCCATTTTCTTTCGGATTCTTGATATAGTCATGCTCTTCGATGACTTCGAGGCCTGGCTGCGCATATATATTATTGCGAACGCGATATATATCGTCAATCGAGGTCATAATTGCTCGAAGCCCGGCAACGTCCTGCATCTGCTTTTTGATACCGTCAAGAGTAGGCGGATAGTTCTTGCGCTCGCACTTTTCCATCGCGGATTTGTATGACTTGATACGGTAAGTGATAATATCGTTGCCGTAATTATCATCCGTGTCACAGAAATTCTTAATGTGTGCGTTTACGATTCTAAGTCCGCGCTTGCAAAGCTTAGCATATGCAATATACTCTTCTTCTGTTATTACTTCCTGGTTCTGAAAAGGTTCTTCCATTTATTTCATGCCCTCCCATGATTCTGTGGACTATATTTTGGCGCGATTGCCAATGCATTCAATTATAGCACAAAATAGCTAAATAGTCAATAGAGCTTATGTTAAATATTGACAAAATTAAGCATATGTGGTATAATGAAGATATCACACTTTGCAAAGATAGAAAGGGGTAATTTGCATATGAAGAACATTGTTAATTATGAAGTCAAAAATGCATTTCCTGCAATCGACGGTAAGGCTTTGAAAGAAGGCGAGGTCCTTCTCTTCTATAAGAAGTCTCCGCAGACTGCATACGGACAGACGTCCGACCGCTGGGGCGCAGAATTAATGATCTTTCAGGGTTATGGCAACGCCGATAAGAGTTATCTTATTTTCGAGGGTACTGCCTCAGGCGATCATGGCATGAATCTTGATGTTTTTAGCAGCGAATGCTGCGTAAAACTGAACAAAGATCAGCATCCTCCTGTTGTTAAGGACGGAATGCGCTACGTATTTGCAGTTTGAACTCCATTTGGCCCGCAAAACTCAATTGCGGGCCGTTTTTTATGTATTTTTCGCGAAAAAAGTGCTAAATGTTAACTTTTGTTGCGCAAAAGTAAAGTCTGGTTGGTGTTAATTTTCGTTGCATTTATATAAAATTAAGGCATACATTAACAAAGGAAAACGTAATGACACTACCTGATAGGTTAGTAAAACTACGCAAAGCCGCCGGTTTGTCACAAGAAGAAGTTGCAGACAAATTGGAGGTTACGCGTCAGACCGTTTCGAAGTGGGAAACCGGTCAATCGAGCCCAGATCTCGATAAAGTATTGCCACTTTGTGATCTTTACCATATTACTCCGGACGAGTTGCTCCATGATGGTGGAAGCGAGGAAGCCGATGAGCTAAAAGCACAGAAGGATGCCGCGCGCGCTGAAGAGTTGTTAGAAAAGAGCGTAGCGAAAAAGAAATTAATTGGTATTCTCTCTGGTGTAATGCTCTATGTGCTTGGCATCGTTTTTATGATCGTGGCAATTCCAGCATTAGGCTTTAATCCATTGTTTGCGACAGGTATTTTCTTAATACTATTTGCAGTAGCAACTTTGATGATTATTTATTCTGCCCTAATGTATCGTAAAAAACGCGATAAGAAAAAGAAGCTAACAAAAGAAGCACAGCTATATAAGTCGATTGATAGTATTCTCGGTTTGATTACTTTGACGGCATATCTTTTGATCAGCTTTATGACGATGGCATGGCACATTACTTGGATTATGTGGATTATCTATGCCCTTGTTTCGCAGATTGTAAAACTAATCATCATGCTTGCGACCGGCAATTCCGTCGATGCATGCGACGAGGAGAGCTGCTGCCATGAAGAATAATAGCAATAAAGGTTTACTGATTTTTCTCGTAGTATTTCTATCGATTATCGTGTTGGCGCTGAGCGCATTAATGGTGCTCGGTATTTCTGGCAAGGGCGGCATGTTTGGCTGGCATTTTGGCAGCTCAAATATTAGCACTAACTTAGTCGCTGAAGAGACGATTAATGCGGAAAATATTAAGGAAATTAAGGTTCGCGTCAAGACTGGGAAGTTAAAAATTACGAGCGAAGAAACGAGCGAAGATGCTAAGATTGTTGCGAAAATTTATGCCAAGGAAAAAGATTGGGTTAGTTTCGAGAACTCCGATAATAGTATTAGTATTGAAGATCGTTCTGAGGATTGCCGCTTCTTCTGCTTCAATTGGGACGGCGTAAATATTGAGCTATCAGTGCCAAAAGATTATGCTGGCGATTTCGATATCGATACGTCTTATGGCGATGTTGAGATTGGCGATTTTGAGCTAGCAACGATGAAACTTGATAGCTCCGCGGGCGATATTGAACTTGGTAGCGCAAAGAACGTTTCGGCTGAATTAAGTGCTGGCAACCTTGAGCTCGGTAACTGCTATGGCCACGTAAGAATCGACAATAGCATGGGTAACGTAGAGATTGATCGCTTGGATATTACTGAGGATTCGACTATCGAATTGTCGATGGGCAATGCTGAAATTAGAAATATAGGCGATGTAAGAGTCGACGCTAAAACTGACATGGGTAATAGCTCGGTTAGTGGTGGTAATCCAAAAGCTGACGTTACTCTAAAAATCGAAAATAGTATGGGCAATATTACTGTCCATTAATATGGAGCGGATTTAACTTCGCGTAGACGTTCGTATCGTAGTATTTACCGTCGAGTAACTCATTATCGCGAAGTGTGCCCTCAAAAGCGAATTTAAGGCGTTCTGCGACCGCGCAGGACGCCTTATTTTGTGATGCGGCCTGGATAATTACGCGATGCATGTCGATTTCATTGAATGCATATTCAGTGATTTTTGCGGTACAGCGAGAAGCAATTCCTTTGCCGGTGCATTTTTTATCGAGCCAGTAGCCAATTTCGCAGCGGCGATGTTCGGCGGAGAGATTGTGGAGGTCGATAGCGCCAACAAACTGACTTTTATAAATGATGTCGTAGCCGAGGACGGCGCCTTTATTGAAGGCTTCGATTTGTTCGTCGATAAATTTTGGCATTTCATCGAAACTCTGATAAAAATGCGCCCATGGCATCCATGGGAGTAAGTGTTCGCGGCTGGAAATAATGGCGTCGTAGCGAGCCTGATCGTAATCATGGCTCATGCGACGCATAGTTATTTCATCGCCAACGATGATTTCTTCTGCTGGTTTAAATTCGTTCATTTTTTCTTCTCCAAGGCAAGTTTAATATCTTCAATTTGGTCGCGAAGCTCAGCGGCGCGCTCAAACTCAAGATTGGCGGCAGCAAGCTGCATTTGTGTGCTGAGTTCTTTGACGATTTGTGGCAATTCCTCGCGTGGAATCTTGCGCAGGTCGAGCTTATTGCTCTTCTCCTTCTCTGGAATAATTGCGCGAAGGCCTTCGGTAATTTCTTTTGCAATTCCCTTCGGTGTAATGCCGTGGTCTTTGTTGTATTTCTGCTGAATTTCGCGGCGACGATAGGTCTCTTCGATCGCGCGTTGCATGCTGCCGGTCATATTGTCGGCATACATAATAACCTTGCCTTCAACGTGGCGAGCGGCGCGGCCGATGGTCTGTATGAGGGCGGATTCGCTGCGGAGGAAGCCTTCCTTGTCGGCATCGAGAATAGCGACGAGGGAGACTTCTGGAAGGTCTAGGCCCTCGCGCAGAAGGTTGATGCCGACGAGCACGTCGTAAGTACCATTGCGTAGGTCACGGAGGATATCGCTGCGCTCGAGTGTATCAACATCGCTATGAATGTAGGCGGTCTTAATTTTAAGGTCTTTGAGATGCTCGGAAAGGTCCTCGGCCATGCGCTTAGTAAGGGTTGTAACGAGTACGCGCTGGCCTTTAGCAATGCGTTGGTCGATTTCTTCGACGAGGTCGTCGATTTGGTTTTCGCTGCCGCGGACTTCGATTTCTGGATCGAGGAGACCAGTAGGACGAATGACTTGCTCGGCTGGCTTAGGGCTGTGCGATAGTTCATATTCGCCTGGTGTTGCAGACACGTAGATAATCTTGTTAATGTGACGGTCGAATTCGGCAAAAGTGAGCGGGCGGTTATCGAGCGCGCTTGGTAGGCGGAAGCCATACTCGACGAGCGTTTCTTTGCGGGCGCGATCACCGTTATACATACCGCGAATTTGCGGAATGGTCATATGAGACTCATCGACGAGACAGAGGAAATCTTCTGGGAAATAATCGAGCAAGGTGGCAGGCGGCTGGCCTTGAGCGCGACCATCAATGTGACGAGAATAGTTCTCAATTCCCTTTACGAAGCCGGTGCTTTCGAGCATCTCCAGGTCATACTTAATGCGCTGAGAAAGGCGTTGCGCTTCGAGATATTTGTGCTCATTGTTGAAGAATTTGAGACGGTCTTCATACTCGGCACGAATCTTTTTGATGGCCATATCGAGCGACTCTTTTGGTGTAGCGTAGTGGCTATTTGGGAAGATGCCGATTTCATTTGGCTCAGCGAAAACTTCAGCCGTGAGCGGATCAATAACTTTAATATTTTCGACCTGATCGAAGCCAAATTCAATACGATAGGCTCTGTCGCCGGAAGCTGGGAAAATATCGATTGTGTCGCCGCGAACACGGAAATTACCGCGTTCGAAAGCGATATCGTTGCGATTGTACTGGATCTCGGTGAGCGAGCGGATAAACTGCGACATGTCGCGCATTTCGCCCTTAGCGACGCGCATAGCCATGGCTTTGTAGTTCTCTGGCGAGCCAATACCGTAAATACAAGAGACGGATGCGACAATAAGAGTGTCTTTGCGAGTTAATAATGCCTCGGTGGCGCCGTGACGGAGGCGGTCGATTTCTTCGTTGATTGCACTATCCTTTTCGATGTAGGTGTCGGTGCTAGCAATGTAGGCTTCTGGTTGATAGTAATCGAAATAACTGACAAAATAATGCACTTCATTTTCTGGGAAGAATTCGCGAAACTCAGAATAAAGCTGTGCGGCGAGGGTTTTGTTGTGAGCGAGCACGAGGGTTGGACGGTTATATTTCGCGATGAGATTAGCCATTGTAAAGGTCTTACCGGAGCCGGTTACGCCCAGTAAAGTTTGTTCGCGTTCGCCGCGCGTCAAGCCACGATAAAGCTGCTCAATTGCTTGAGGCTGGTCGCCGGTAGGCTGATATTTACTATGTAGCTTGAAGTCCATATGTTTATTATATCGCAATTAAAAATCTCCAGGAGTTGTAGTCCTGGAGATTTAGTTTAGTTAGCAATTATTGCTGACCAGATACCCATGGATCTTCTGGTTTCTGTGGGGCCGGAGCTGGACCCTGTGGTGCAGCGCCTGCAGCTGGAGCGCCAGCTGGCTTGCCGAGAACATACTGTGCATTGCCGAAGCCGAGAATCAAATAGAATACTGGTGGCAAGAGGATGAGACCGATAGCGAAGCCAGTATCTTTGCCGAAGGCTGGAGCGAGCTTGAGGGCTACGAGGATGAGCCAGATAAGCGAACCTACGCCTGGGATGAGGATAAGGAGGAAAAGCAAGCCATTCTGGCCGCTGATCTCAGTAAGAACATAAAGGTTATAGATTGGGATAAGAGACTTCCAACCTTCGCGGCCTGCTTTTTCGAAAAGCTTCCACATACCAACAATCATAACGATGTAGAGCGCTAGGACGAAGAGCATGAAAGTGCCGAAGAAAGCGAAGAATCCGGCCAAGAGATCCGTGTCCGATACTGTATTGGTTCTATAGTATACGGAGTAGCTCATTAATTGATTTAGCATTAATATTCTCCTTATGTTAAAGTTACCGCTATTGTAGCATACTAACGAGATTCTTAAAATCGTCGCCGCGTTCTTCGAAGTTTTTATAGAAGCCGTAACTGGCGGCGGCTGGCGATAAGAGGCAGCTCTTACCTGGCGCGGTAAGCGTATAGCCCTGCTCTACCGCTTCGCGCATATCTTTAACATGGATGAGCTTTTGGCCGTATTCACCTTCGTCGAAAGTCTGTTGGAAACGATTGTCGGTGGCTGGTAATAGGATGACATTTTGAATGTCAGTCGTGCGGATGAAATTAACGAGCGGATGATAATCGAGCCCGCGATCCATGCCGCCGAGAATAATTGTGTCGACATCGCCAAGCGCCTTGATGGCATTAATGACGGCTTCTTGGGCAGTTGCAATGGAATCGTTATAGAATTTAATATCGCGGAAAGTGCCGACGTATTCAAGACGGTGCGGAAGAGGCTGGAAACTTGCAACGGCTTCTTTGAAGCTCTCGCCGTTCACTTTGTAGGCATAGGCGATAGCGGCAGCGACCTGAATGTTGAGTTGATTATGCTCGCCAATGAGCTGCGTGCGGATTTGATCGCGTGGCACAATGTCGGTTTTTGTGATATCGATTTTCATTGCAGGCGCAGCATTAATCTCTTCGATAGTCGCATGTTGGAAAATGTCGCCATAAATTAGCAAATCATCAGGCGTCTGGTATTTGAAGATATTTTTCTTCGCATTATAGTAGTCATCTGGCGTAGTGTAGTGATCAAAATGCTCTTCATAAATATTGAGAAGAACTGCAATATGCGGGCTAGCTTGAATGTATTCGAGCTGATGTGCGGAGAGTTCAAAAACGACAATTGTATCGTCGGAAATTTCGTCAAGAATATCGAAACATGGCTTGCCGATGTTGCCGACGAGCTGAGTATTTTTGCCTGCGGTTTTTAATACATGATAAATGAGTGAGCTTGTAGTGCTCTTGCCCTTCGTGCCGGTTACGCCGACGACTTGACGATGAAAAACGCGCATAAATAAGTCAGTTTGGCTGGTGATTTTTGCTTTCGTTTCAGCGTCGAGATAATCTTTAATGATTACGCCTGGGGCCTTGAGGACAATATCGTAATCTTTGCAGGCGTCGAGATAATTATCGCCAGAGATAACTGTTGTGTTTTCTACAACAATATCTTGCTGATCGGCGACCGCAACTTCTGCTTCTGGCAATTCGCGACGAATAAAACCAAGCGAGCTTTTCCCCTCGCGGCCGAAGCCAAGAATGAGGATTCTTTTATTACGTAGATATTCGATTATTTGGTTTTTCATAGTGCCATTAATGCCTTTAGATATTCTTCTGGGATGTTATGCTCTGGATTGTAATATCGAGCGATGTCGTATTGTGTAGTTGGATTATAATTATAGCTTGTGCGATACCATTCTAGGAGCTTTGGTAGCGGTTTTGGCGCGTTTTCATCTTCGATTGCTAGCTTAATTGCGTAGTTGATTTCTTCGCGCGTGCCGACGCATTCGAACGGTTTGGTGGTGTCTGGATTGATGAGGCTATAGAAAATCTGACCCATAGATTCATCGTCTAATAAATCGCGGCCAAAAATGTCGACGAGGCGATTTTTGCCGACAAATGGGTATAGCATGATGTAGACGTAGAGACACTTTGCGCAGTGACCGCACCAGCTGTTGGTTTTGGTGCCGACGTTGCAACTGCGGAAGATTTTGAGGTAACTTGGGAACTTAATGAATTTCTGGACGATTTGAAATTCGTTCATGCAGCGCAAAAGGCTGAAATAATGAATCTTTTCGCAGAGATAGTTTTGGCAGTAATATTCAAAATCTCTTTCGAACTCATAGCTCTTGGAATACTGATGATTGATGGTCGTACCGGCAATATTGCCCTCATTTGCGGAAGCCTCATTGCTGACGATGATGTACTGTTTGTTGTTTAGGTAGCAAATAATTGCACAGGCAAAAGCGAGCATGCCAGAGAATGGAACGTGGCCGTTATAGAATTCGCCAGTTTGGTTAAGCTCGATGACCTGCTGGTCAATGCTGAGATTGAAGTTACAAACTTGCTCGAGGCTGTAGCCGGCGAGATGAATATCGTCGAGCGCGGCACGATTTTCTGGATAGAGGCTGCGATTGAGCTGCATGCAAAGATTTTGATCGTGCATGCCGCTAAGCGCTTCGAGCGTGACGATGGAATCTTTGCCGCCACCAACTGTAATGAGGTTGCCGTGGAAATTATCATCAAAATAGAATTGTTTTTTCTCGGCCGGTTCTGGCGCATCGATGGTCATAAAATCGGCGTATTGCATTAAGACATTGTTGCGGTACATCAACTCGCCAAGGCCGTTATAGAAGAGCTTCTTGAAGAATTCTTTTTGAGTAGCATCTAGCTCACCGCATTTGATAGTAAACTTTGGCGCGAGGCTAAGTTTGTAATAATTGATTGCATTGATGACACCAAAATTAAAGAAGAGATTATCGAGGATTTCGTCCTTAATATATTCATTGCGAATACTAGCAATTGGGATATCGACGGTTGGCTCAAAAGTATAGTCGCCTAGCTTATAAACGAAGCTGGCGTGGATGCCATTAATACCGCGTTCGATATTGTATGATTCGAAGATAAATTCTGGATATTTATTGCGAATTTCCATGCTTATATTTTAGCATTTTTAGTGCTTTCTGGGCCATTTCTGAGTCGTTAGGATCCATTTGGACAAAACTATCTAGCGCGTCGTGACTTTTTAGCGCGTAATAGTCGGCTTCGGACTGATTGTCATCGAACCAAATAAATGGTTGCGAAAAATCGATGCTATCGGATTTATAAATGCCGCTTTGACGGTATTGGATCCCACTTGTGAGGCGGTCTAATAATTCCCCGTCATATTCGCGTGCAAGAACTTCCGGAATACGCTGCTCCGAATATGAAGTGAGCCAGTAAATATGGCCAGCAAAATTATCGAGAATATAACTCAATAAAGCCTCACGATCGGCTTTTGGCGAGGCGTTCGCGACGAGGGTTCCGTATATATCTAAATAGATATCCATAGCTATATTTTAGCGGATTTAAGATAAGTCGTGTATTATATATGTAAGGGCAAGGTCTTTTGTGGAGGTAATACTAAGAGGAGTGTTTTAAACGTGAATTCGTTTATTTGTATTTTTTGTCCGGCGATTATTGCATTCTTACTTTTTGAAAAGATATTTGGAAAGAAGTTAGATTATAAATATTCGTTGGCGATATATTTGGTTTTCGTATTTATAACTAATTGTCTAGCTACTGTTGCCTGCCAATTTGTTTTTCATGTCGCAACGTCTGTTAGCTTTCTTGATGAATCGCCACTTTATGCCATTAAGTATTCTGCGGTTTCTGCGGCGATTGGCATAGTTCTCGCCTATGTACTTGGATGGTGTATGAAGAATGTCAGAGTAAAAATTATCGTTAAAAAAGAAAAGAGGAACCATGAAATTTCTAAAAAACGTTCCTAAAGTCATAAAGTATATTTTGCTGCTCTTTGCGGCTTTTGCTTTGGCGGTTTCGACTTATATTTCGACTTGTTATGATGTCGGTTCTTTTGAACAGCTGCTTTATACGGTTAGGAATGCGGAAGGTACGGGCATGGATTCGATTAAGGGCGGAATTATTATCAGCATCACGTCTACGATAATTGTATTTATTGTTCTTTTATTACCAATCGCATTCAGCAGACTGAAAACGAAAATCTATTTACGCGTTACTATAAAAAAGAAGAAACGCGAATTCCCAATTAGTTATTTCTCTCATAAATTCTTATATTGTTTTGTGATATTTGTTGTTTCTGTTTTAGTCGCGCTAAATAACCTAGATTTTTACGATTACATTTCTCGCCAGCTGCATGTTTCGACCATCTATGAGGAGCAGTATGTTGATCCAAATTCGGTAACGTTGACATTCCCGGAAAAGAAACAGAACTTGATTTATATCTTTGTTGAGTCACTCGAAATGTCTAGTGTTTCTTGGGCTAATGGTGGCAATCAATATGTTTCATATATTCCAAAACTAGAGCAGATGGCGTTGGAAAATACGAGCTTCTCAAACCGCGATACGCTTGGTGGTGCTGTAGCGATTAATGGTACCGACTGGACGGCTGCTGGTATGATTGCGCAGATGATGGGCATTAATATGAAAGTGAATATTAACGGCAATGACTATAGCGGTTACTCTTCCTTCCTTGGTGGCGCAACTGGTATTGGTGATATCTTGAAAAAGAACGGTTATAATAATTATTTCTTAATGGGTTCCGAGGCAAAGTTTGGCGGTCGCGATGAAATGCTGAAACAGCACGGCGACTATGAAGTTTATGACTTGGATGCTGCGCGCAATGACGGTAAATTGCCGAAAGACTATAAGGTCTGGTGGGGCTATGAGGATTCGAAATTGTTTGAGTATGCAAAAGAAAAAGCAACTGAGGCATACAAAACTGGCAAGCCTTTTAATGTTTCAATGCTAACTGCTAATACACATTTCTGGGATGGCTATCTCGAAAAAGACTGCCCGACAATTTATGACGAGCAATATGCTAACGTGTTCTATTGCGCAGATAAAATGGTTGCCGAATTTGTGGATTGGGTGAAGGAACAGCCATTCGGTGAAGATACGACGATTGTAATTGCGGGCGACCATCCAACTATGCAATACACCTTCTATGACGTGAGTACGGGCTACACGCGCACAGTCTACAACGTCTTTATTAATTCTAAGGTTGAGGCTTCGAAGATTAAAAATCGCGATACGACGACGATGGACTACTTCCCTACTACATTGGCCGCTATGGGCGTGAAGATTGAGGGTGACCGTTTAGGCCTAGGCACGAATCTATTTTCCAACAAGCCAACGTTGCTAGAAGAAATGGGCTGGGAGAAGTTCAATGCAGAGCTTGCTAGAAGGTCTATCTTCTATGATGAGAAGCTTTTGGGCGACAGTTATTACGAAATTCAGAAAACAGTCCAAAAAGAAGCAGAAAAGGCGTCAGAGGATTGACTTTTAAGATAAAAAATGGTAGAATGTCCGGGATGAAAAGTACGGATTTTGATGGTGATAAGATCAGTATTCGTGGCGCGCGTGCGAATAACTTGAAAAACATCGATATTGATATTCCGCGCGATAAACTTGTTGTGATTACGGGTCTTTCTGGTTCGGGTAAATCTTCCCTAGCCTTCGATACGATTTATGCTGAAGGCCAGCGTCGTTATGTCGAGTCTCTTTCGAGTTATGCTCGTATGTTCCTTGGCGTGATGGATAAACCAGATGTTGATATGATTACCGGTCTTTCTCCGGCGATTTCGATTGATCAGAAGTCTACTTCGCGCAACCCGCGCTCTACGGTTGCGACCGTGACTGAAATTTATGATTATTTGCGCCTTTTGTTTGCGCGTATCGGTGTACCGCACTGTCCGATTTGTCACAAAGAAGTCGCTCGTCGTACGACGCAGGATATTGTCGATCAGGTTATGCAGTGGCCGACGGCCAGTAAGCTCATGGTGCTTGCGCCAATTGTTACGCAAAAGAAAGGTTCTTTCTCGCATATTGGCGACCAGTATCTTGCCAAAGGTTTTGCGCGTGCGCGCGTAGACGGTATTATTTATGCGCTTGACGAGTGGCCGGAGCTTGATAAGAATTTGCGTCACGATATTGAGATTATTATCGACCGTTTTGTAATGGCACCAGACATGGAAAGTCGTGTGGCTGGCTCGGTTGAGCAGGCGCTTGATCTTGGCGATGGCATTATGAAGGTTCTTTGTATCAAGGACCAGTCGGTCGCAATTGGTCAGAATAATATCAATACGCAGGATGCGGAAATCGTTACTTATTCGCAGCGCTATGCTTGTCCTGAGCATCCAGACGAATTGATTCCTGAACTCGAACCGCGCCTCTTCTCTTTCAACGCACCGCAGGGTGCATGTCCAACTTGTACTGGTCTTGGTACGCGCATGGAAATCGATCCTAGCCTCGTTTTGAATCCAAATCTTACGATTGCGGAAGGCGGCATTCGCCCATATAATCGCATTAATCAGGATTCTTGGTGGTTGAAACGTTTGGCAGCGGTTGGTGAACGCCACGGCTTCACGGTACGTACGCCGATTAAAGAATTAACTGACGAGCAAGTTCAGATGATTCTTTACGGTACGGGCGACGAGAAATATCATGTCAGATTAAATAATGGCTACGATTATGATGCAGTTTATGAAGGCGTGATTCCAAACCTCGAGCGTCGTTATAAAGAAACCGAATCTGATTTTATCCGCAAAGATATTGAACGCTTCATGCGTGAACGTATTTGTCAGACTTGTCATGGTGCGCGCTTGAAGCCAGTCGTGCTCGCAGTTACGATTCATGATTTAAATATTATGGATATGTGTGCGATGGACGTTGAACAGACGCTTGATGTTTTAAATTCAGACCTTGGTTTGACGGAAAATGAGCAGAAGATTGCTGGCCCGATTTTAAAGGAAATCAAAGCGCGTGTTGGCTTCATGAAAGACGTTGGTCTTAACTATCTCGAACTTGGTCGTTCGGCTGCAACGTTGTCTGGTGGTGAGGCGCAGCGCATTCGTCTAGCAACGCAGATTGGTTCTGGTCTTCAGGGTGTGCTTTATGTGCTGGATGAGCCATCAATCGGCCTCCATCAGCGCGATAACGACCGCCTAATTGCAACACTTAAGCATCTACGTGATTTAAAGAACACTGTGATTGTAGTCGAGCATGACCATGATACGATTATGCAGGCAGATTATCTTGTTGATATTGGCCCCGGTGCTGGTGTAAACGGCGGTAAAGTTATCGCAGCTGGCACGCCAGAAGAAGTTGCTAAGAATCCAGATTCGATTACTGGTAAATATATTTCTGGCAAAGAAAAAATTGAAACACCAAAGAAGCGCCGCAAAATTTCGAATCGTTTTCTCGAAGTAATCGGTGCACGCGAAAACAACCTCAAAAATATCGACGTGAAGTTTCCGCTTGGCGTGATGACAGTTGTTTCTGGTGTGTCCGGTTCGGGTAAATCTACGCTCGTAAATGAGATTGTGGCAAACGAATTACTTGCACGCCTCAATCATGCACAGACTGTGCCTGGTGCACATGAACGTATCGATGGTATTGAGCATTTGAATAAGGTTATCGTAATTGATCAGTCGCCAATTGGTCGTACGCCACGTTCGAATGCGGCGACTTATACTGGCATTTTTAATAACATTCGTGATTTGTTTGCTGAGCAGCCTGAAGCACAGGTACGCGGCTACAAAGCTGGTCGTTTCTCCTTCAACGTGAAGGGTGGTCGCTGCGAAAAATGTCAGGGCGACGGTGTTTTGAAGATTGAAATGCACTTCTTGCCTGACGTATTTGTGACTTGTGATGAGTGTCATGGTCGCCGCTATAATCGCGAGGCTTTGGAAGTTAAATTTAAGGGTAAAACGATTTCTGATGTGCTCGACATGACGGTCGATGAAGCGGTTGAATTCTTTGATGCTTTGCCGCTGATTGCAGGTAAATTAAAGACTTTGCAGGAAGTTGGTCTTGGCTATATTAAGCTCGGCCAGCCGGCTACAACATTCTCTGGCGGTGAGGCGCAACGCATCAAGCTCGCAACGGAGCTTGGGCGTCGTTCGACCGGCAAAACGCTCTATATTCTCGATGAGCCTACGACCGGCCTTCATACTGACGATGTTAAGAGATTGTTGTCGATTTTACAACGTTTGGTCGATGGCGGTAACTCGATGATTGTGATTGAGCATAACCTTGACGTCATTAAGACGGCCGACTGGATCATTGACATGGGCCCAGAAGGCGGCCAGGGCGGCGGCAGGGTTGTTGCTACTGGTACCCCTGAAGATGTGGCGCGGAATGAGAAATCTGAGACCGGCAAATACCTCAAGAATGTTCTTTAGCGCTAATGCTTGATTTTCTCTTGCGCTTATCTTAAAATATAGAATAGATTTTAAAAATAGGAATAAATTTAATGAGCGATACAAAATTAGCACTCGCAAAGCGCGAAGTTGCTGGCAAAAAAGTAAAAAACTTGCGTGAGCAGGGTCTCATTCCTTCCGTTGTTTTCGGTGAAGGTGAACCTGTTTTGACGCAGTCTGTTTATAACGAAACTGAGAAGGCAGTCCGCGAAGCTGGCTACCACTCCCCTATCGATCTTACGATTGATGGTAAGGCACAGATGGCACTCGTAAAGAATGTCGACATGGATCCAATCAAGCGCACTATCCGCAACATTGAGTTCCAGGCTATTAACGCAAACGAAGTTGTTGAAGCTACTACCCCAATCAAGGTTGTTAACTTTGAATCTTCCGACGCTTCCAAGGCTCATCTTGTTCTCTCTATCGTTCTTGAGGAAATCGATGTTAAGGCAAAGCCTGCAGATCTTCCAGAGGATATCGAAGTTGATGCAAGCAAGCTTGCTACTACCGAAGATGGTTTGACTATCGCAGATATCGTTCTTCCAAAGGGTGTTGAATTTGCTGATAAGGAACTCGACAAAGAGCTTCCAATCGCTAACGTTTACGATCCGGCAGAGGAAGCTGCTGAGCGCGAAGCTCAGGCTGAGGCTGATAAGGCTGCTGACGAAGCTAAGGCTGCCGAAGACGCAGCTGCTGCAGCTGCTCCAGCTGAAGAAAAAGCTGAGTAATATAGTTTAGCTAAAAAAAGAAATTACCCGTCACGTTGGGCGGGTAATTTTTGTGAAGGAAAAAATGCCAGCCTCTTTTAAGGTGTTGATTAAGTAGCTAAGCTCTCTACACGAGAAATTGCTAGCCCTGACGACCTTCCAAAAAGGCTTTCCGTTCAGAGACGTTAACTGGCAGACAACAATTTCTTCGCCGTGCCTTTTCATGATAACGTATGGAATATAAATATCGTCGTCACTATTCAGGAAATTGGCTACGACTTGCCTGATGGTCTCATAATTGTCGTGGTTTAAAAGATTCCAGCTTTTCTTGCTGAAATTACAAACCAACTTGATGCTCATTTGCTCGGTCTGCACTGCCTCATGGACCCTTTCATAATCACTTATTCTTTGAGTGATTGCTAGGAGTTCTGACAATGAATCGAGATTCTCGGTACTGTTTTCTGGCTTCGATATTATCAGTTGATTATTGAGTAGAGAAAAATGAGTTGACATAAATCCTCCTTTGAAAGTGCGAATGCAAAAATAGATTGATTCAACTAACAATTATACCACTTTTGCTTAAAAATGTCAATCAATTTTTTTGGGGAAAGACTTGCAGTTCTTGAGGATTATAACGCCTTCGACGATGCCCCAAACGATGCTGGCGAAGAATAGAATAAAGCCAGCGATAACTAGAACGTTTAGAGTGTCGTCGTAGCCAGAAATGTCTACGCATTCGCCGCCGTGCTGACATTGGTAGACGACGGAGAATGCGTAACCGAGCGGCATAAAGAACATACCAAAGGTGATCGAGCTATAAAGTAGATGCACGAAGCCACGCTTCTTGTTGCGCATCATGGCGTTATGAATGCCGGTCGTGCCAAGCAGGATGCCGAAAATACCAGCCCTAATCGCGCGGCTGCGCGTAATAGGCTTTTTACGGTATGTAGACTTCGCGACGGCTTCGTCGAGATAGTCTCTGCCGTGCTTTTTATGCTTGGTCGGCTTAGTTGGCATTTATTTTGCTTTCAGCGCGTCGGCGTTAGCAATGAGACGTTCGCGGAAGGCGCCGCGAGCAGCATCTGCGTTATCGTTATTGCCCTGCCATGCTTTGAGGGCTGGATCCTGAAGGGCGCGTGCATACGAGAATGTAACAGTCCATGGGAATGGGCCATTGTTGGTGACTTCCTGAAGGTTTTCGGTGGCCTGTGTGACGCTCTGACCGCCAGAAAGGAATACGACGCCAGCGAGTTCGCGTGGAACATGCTCACGAAGAACCTGAGCGGTTGCGCGGCCAACTTCAGCTGGAGTGGATTGCTTTTCTTGGCGCTTGCCGGCGAGAACCATGTTGACTTTGAGGAGGCAGCCGGCGAGATTGATATTCTTTTTCTTGAGCTCTGCGAAGAGGCAGTCGAGAATCTTGCCGGTATACTCGATGTTCCGCTCAATTGTGTAATCGCCGTCATAGACAAGCTCTGGCTCGACGATAGGAACGATATTCGCAGCCTGGCAGTCGCGAGCATAATCGGCGAGAATTTCGCAGTTCTTTTGGATAGCCATTTGGCTTGGGCTATGGTCGGTAACTTCGAAAGCGGCACGCCACTTAGCGAAGCGAGCACCCATTTGATAATACTCGGCGAGGCGCTCTGGCAAACCTTCGAGGCCTTGGGTCCATTTTTCGTCGGAATCGTCGAAATTGACGAGGCCTTGGTCGACCTTAATGCCGGAAATAACGCCGCGGTCAGCGAGATATTCAATGAAAGTCTTGCCGTTATCTGCGGTTTGGCGCGCGGTTTCATCAAAGAGGATGACGCCGCTAACGTACTTTTCGAGGTCTGGCGTAGTAAAGAAGATATTGCGGTAATCGCGGCGATGTTGCTCGTCGTCTGGGATATTCATGGATTCGAATTTCTTATGGATGCTGCCACCGGATTCGTCGGCTGCAAGAATACCCTTGCCTGGCGCCATGAGTTTTGCGGCGGTTTCTTCGATTTCTGACATGTTATTCTCCTTTTTGTTAGCGTTTTCTACGCGATAATAATCGTCTGCAATGTCACGTTCGAGTGTGCTTAGATTCGAGGTGCTGCTGAGTTTAGAATTCTGGACATTAGCGCGGGCAAGCAAGAGTGCTTCGCTCGGATCTTTGCCCAGAATGAGTGCACCTAGAATAGAAGCGGAAATGGTAAGGCGTGCAGTGAGGCGCGTCATGAGGTCCTTTTTGTCGTCTAGAGACCAGAAAACGCGGCGACCCATATATTCGATATGGCTACCGCTGATATGCACGAAATCGCGTTTTTGTTCGAGCATAATATCACTAATAACGATGTCTGCGCGCTCGATAAGCTCGCGAATATGCGATGCGTTCTGGTTAGCGCTTTTGCCGACGAAGAGAGCTAATTTAGTACTGCGGCTAAGATTTAAGAAGTCGAGAATACTAGTAGCGAGCTTTGGCGAGATAATTGCGGAACTATCGAGATAAATCCAATCTGGATTATTAGTTGGGATATCCCAGGTAGTGTAAGTTGGCTCGCTTGGGCCGAGTTGGCTAGTGTTGTTATCTTGGCAAAGGATGTAGCGATAAGTTGTGTGTACGTCTTTTGCGATGAACTGGCCGTCGAGGAAGGTTGCTGGCGTGCCGGAAATACTGGCGTTCAAGCCGAAGCGACTGAGGACTTCTAGGCTAATACTTGCGCCGCCATAGATACTAATACGCGAAAAGTATTTATGGTGGCTGCCGTTAAAGCCGAAATCTAGCCATTTGACGCCGTTCTGGTCGGTCTCAAAATTGTTGCTGCGGTTGTCGAGGCGAAGGTAAACGTCTTTTGTGACGTTGCCGACGATGAGGACGCTTTGCATTAGCGTCTGCCTCCGATAGTGCGATAAATTGCGAAGCCAAGCATCGTAGAGCCGACGAAGCCGGCAAAGTAGATAATGACAGGGTCGACGGTTACTGGGTTAGTGGCAGTATTGACTGCGACTGGGTCTGGGTTGGTGACTGGCTGTTGTGGGTCTGTAGTGCCTTGACCGCCAGCGTCAGGAAGAGAGATTGGATCGGTGGTTTGAGTCGTAAAGGCAGAAAGCGGGCTGGCATTTGTATTGCCGAGAGCATCTTCGGCTTCGATGTAGAACTCGTACTCGGTTGTATCTTCGAGACCGGTTAATACAAAGTTGAGATTAGTTTGAGCAGTTACATTGCTATAGCTCAAAGTCTCACTATTGTAGCTACTAGTACCCTTCTTGCGATAGTAAAGCGTGACTTTCTTTAGGCCACTTTGCGAATCTTGAGCGGACACATTGATGGTAATTGTGTCTGTGCCGGCATTGCTGAAAGTAATCTGAGAACCGAGGCTTGGACCAGCGCTATCGATATAGGATTCAGTAATCGTTGCCTTGCCCTTAGTACCGGCTGTGGTCTTAAGCCAGAGGCTGTAGGTGCCATTTTTAGGAACCGCTACAGTAGCTTTTAGAACGCTATTATCGGTAGCTAGGAGGCTAGCGGTTTGCCAGCTGGATGAGCTAGGTTCTGCTGTGCCAGTAGTGACGGCATAGCCGTTGATAGATTGGCTACTGACGACATCGATTGAAGCGGCATCCATTTTTACCCAGTTTGTAGCCTGAGTTTTTGCTTGGATATGTGGAGTATTGAACTTCTTTGCGCCGAAGTCGACGATACCGTTACCGTAGTAATTTGAGTCGCCTAGTGATACGGCGTAGCTCTTGAGCGCTGCAATAATCTGAGCAGGAGTGTAGCTTGGGTTCTCAAGTTTAATGAGTGCAGCGGCGGCGGCGAGGAATGGCGAGGAGAAGGAAGTACCACTAATGGTTCTCATGGCATTGTCATTAGTGACGCCACTTGGGGCGGTCTCTCCGGATTTGATGATGGTTGGGAGCAAGAGGCTCTCGCCAGGCATTGCGAAGTCGATTTCTGGACCGTAGTTAGAGAAATCGGAGGAGAAAGTACGGTCTTGTTTGACGGAGGAAACGGCGACGACGCTAGAACAGTTTGCTGGAAAGCCAACACTGTGAGCTTCGTTGCCGGCTGCGGCAATAACCAGAACGCCTGCGCTCCTAATGGAATCGAAGAATTCTGACATGGACTGGTTTTCAGAGCATTGAACAATGTCGGATTCGTCTTGTGCGTCGAAGCCAAGGCTAAGGTTGACGATATCAACTTTATCTTCGTTAACGGCGTTGGCGATGGCATAGAAAACATTTAGGATACCTTGCTGACCTTCGATTTTGCCGCTAGCGCCAAAAACCTTGGATGGATAAATTTTTACATTTGCAGGAGTAGACTCGACAATAGTACCAGCAACGCTGGTGCCGTGACCATTTTCGTCGTCCGGGTCAGCGTCATTGTTGACGTAATCCTTAGTATTAGCAGTGATTACGATACGGTCATTTACACCGCTTTCGTTTTTAAAAGCGAGGTGATTATTATTAATGCCGGAGTCAACGACGGCAATCTTTACGGTGTTATTATTGTCGGTAACATCGAGCCAGTCTTTGTAATAGTTAGCGCCGACATTTTCGACACCCCAGGCATATTGGCTAGGCGAAACGGCGGATAGTTTGACTGGAATATCTGGGTCAACCGACTGGATGCTCTCGAGGTCGGATAAGGTTAAGAAAGCACTGCGAGTAGCTTCCTCGCTATCGAATTCGAGGACATAGAAGTCTTTATAAAGATGGTTAACTTTTGCGCCGAGGTTTTGAAGCGCATTATAGTCGCTAGTATGAACAAGGAGGCGCTTGAGTGAAAAGTCCAGACCGTTAGCATTAACGGAGTTAGCTGGTGCGCTCGCTGGCTTTTCTTCTGCGAGAGTTTTGAGCTTGGTCTCTGGAGCGGCTGTTGTCTGCTCTTGAGTTTCAAAGTGAATTTCGGCAGTTTCGGCTGCGTTATTGAGTGCTTCGTCGAGTTCTGCTGAAGCGCGTTTATCGATATTGGAAACGCAAAAAATAATTGCTGTTACAGATAGCGCTAGCGCTATAGCCTTCTTTGGCATAAAAATTGACCTCTCTTGTTAACCTTATGCTTAAATTATAGCATAAGCGTTAGCGGTTCAAGTCTATAATTCGCCCCAATTATGGCCAATTTTTACGTCGACGGCGAGCTTGACTGGGAGCTCTGGTGCGACTTGCTCCATTTTCTCTTTAAGAAGTGCCGCGAGTTGCTCGGCATCTTGCTCTGGGCATTCGATAATCAAGGAATCGTGAATTTGAAGAATGAGTTTTGCACCCTCTGGTAAGGCAGCGTCGACTGCGAGCATGGCCTTCTTCATGAGGTCTGCTTCAGTGCCCTGAATTGGCATGTTAGCAGCAGCGCGTTCGGCGGCAGCGCGGACAAGGAAGTTTGGTGCATTGACGTCTGGAGTTGGGCGGCGGCGACCAAAGAGAGTTTCGACGTAGCCCTGCTCTTTTGCCTGCTTAAGCTGAGCGTCGAGGTATTTGCGCATTGGCGCACGAAGTTCAAAATAGCGGTCGATGAACTGCTTGGCTTCGTAGAAGCTCATGTCGGCGGCATCGGAAAGGCCTTTCGGGCTCATACCGTAAAGCACGCCGAAGTTAATAACCTTGGCGGCGCGGCGCTGGGCCTTGGTGACCTGATCCATCGGAATATGAAAAGCGTCGCTGGCGGTCTTGGTGTGAATATCGAGTCCGGCGTTGAAGTCGTCGATGAGAGCTTGGTCGTGGCTAAGCGCAGCGGCGAGACGTAGCTCGAACTGAGCATAATCGGCAGTTACGAAAATCTTGCCTTCGTCGGCAACGAAACATTCGCGGATACGCTTGCCGTCTTCGCTACGAACTGGAATGTTCTGGAGGTTCGGATTGAGGCTAGAAAGACGACCGGTTGCTGTGACATCCTGAGTGAAGGTGGTATGGATGCGCAGGCTATCGTCAGCGAGAGCTGGAAGCGGCGCGATGTAAGTGCTGAGTAGTTTGCTGACTTCGCGGTAGCGTTCGAGCTTGGCGATAATTGGATGAAGGTCGCGAAGTTTGTCGAGCTCCTTGGCGCCAGTAGAATAACCGCGGGTGGTTTTCTTAATGCCTTTGGTTGGCAATGCAAGCTTATCGAAAAGAATTTCAGAGAGCTGGATTGGCGAGTTAATATTAAAACTCTGGCCAGCGAGCGTATGAATTTCGGTTTCGAGCTCGGCTAATTCGGCGCTAAATTCTTTCGCAAGCGCGTCGAAACGGCTCTTGTCGATCTTGATGCCGGCAGCTTCCATTTTGTATAGAACTGGAATTAATGGAAGGTCGAATTCGGTCGCAATGCGCTCGAGTTCGGGCACGGCAGCGAGCTGCTGGCGCTGTTTTATGTAGTCTTCTTTCTCGTCGCTAATGACTAGTTCGAGTTGCTCGGTTTTGCGAGCGAGTGGATCGAGTAAGAAATCGACTTGGCCAAGATCCCAATATGGACGGCCGTTAATAATATCGTTTGCAAGTGTCACATCGTCGTGCATGTTAGCTTTGACGTCTTTGGAAATATAGAGGTTTTCCGGGATTTCTACCTTGATATCTAGCGGTGCTGGCAGACTGTATTTTGTTGCAGTTTTTACAACAGGTTTCTCTGTTTTTGGCTCAGGTTTTGCGGCTAGCATAGCTTCGCTTTTGGCATTTGGGAAGAGTTTCTTGAACTTTGCGACGAGCGAATTGAATTGGTATTTTTTGAGCACAGCTAGAACGTCGTCTGGATTGAAGTCGGCGAGTTTAGTGCCATTTGGGTCAAACTCAACTGGCGCGTCGAACTGGATTTGCGCGAGTCGCTTGCTAATATATGCAAGTTCTTTGCCGTCTCTAAGCTTCTGTCCGGTAGCGCCTGGAATTTCGTCGACGTGAGCATAGAGGTTGTCGAGCGTTTCATAGTCTTGCAGAAGCTTTACCGCGCCCTTCTCGCCAATGCCTGGCACGCCTGGGATATTATCGGAAGAGTCGCCCTTAAGGGATTTGAGGTCGAGGAATTGGGATTTTTTGAGGCCATACTTCTCTTCTACTGCGGCGATGTCAAATTTCTGAACGTCGCTAAAGCCGCGTTTGAGCTGATACATATGAATGTCGTTGTCGACAATTTGGAGCATATCGAGATCGCCGGAAATAATTTCAACGCGAACATTTTTGGCGTCAGCTTTGCGCGCTAGGGTGCCAATAATATCGTCGGCTTCGTAGTCATCGAATTCATAAAGTGGAATATGAAAGGCCTCAAGAAGCTCCATAAGGAAAGGAATCTGAGCATAGAAATCATCTGGCGCTGGCTTGCGATTGCCCTTGTAATCGGCGTAGATTTCGCGACGGCGGCGGATATTGGTTTTTGGCTTATCCCAAGCAACCGCGATATATTCTGGCTGAAGTTTTTCGATAATCTCGATCAACATTGTGGCGAAGCCAAAGACGCCGCCGGTTGGCGTGCCATCTGGCAAAGAAAGGTGCCCCATGGCGTAATAACCGCGATAAAAAACACTTTTGCCGTCAATGATTGTAAGATTATCCTTCATAACTCTATTATACTCTAATATTGACTTTTTGCCCCAGGTGTGCTATAATATATATTATGTTGCATAGCGGAGGCAGTTCCGCTCGTTTTTTTAGAGCATTCTCTGAAAATCAAAATAATTCTAAGGAGGGTTAGAAACATGATTTTATCCGGAGATACCATTAGAGATTTAATTAACGAAGGCCGTCTGGTTAATACTACGGGCACGATGTTTGATCCGAAACAGAAGCGCGACGTTAGCGCAAGAGATTATGTGCTCAGTCATGTTGGCGCAGACAATCTGGATATTCGCCTGAGAAGCGGATTCAAGCAGATTGATACTTCCCTGGTTGATCATCTCGAGATCGGACAAAGCTATACCTATAAGGAAATGAACGAGATTGAGGGTGGTGGTATTTATCTTCACCCTGGTAAGTTCTGTTTAGGTACTTCCGATGAATCGTTGCTGTTGCCTGATGATGTTATGGCAATGGTAGATTCTCGTAGCTCGGTCGGTAGAATGGGTTTGGTGATTCAGACCGCTACATTCATTCACGCTGGCTTTGAGGGTCGTATAACCCTTGAGCTGAAGAATGAATCTGCCGTTCCGATCGTGCTTCGTCCGCACGATATCGTTGGCCAGTTGGTATTCATGAGGCTTGATAAGCATACGTCCGATCCGTACCATGGCGTTTATCAGGGTCAGTCTGACACTACGTCGCCGAATATGGCCGGTAAGTAAATCTCGCAACAAAAGGCTGCGCGTATACGCAGCCTTGTTTTTTGTTTCTTTTAGTACCTGGATGGCAATTCGCGTGAGTAGGTTGTGGTTGCCTGACTGTAACGTGACATCTCGTAGTAACTCCAGAGATAAGTTGCCGGGTTGAGCTCGAAGATTTCAGCGCGACGATACTGGTCGCCACCGTTGCCGCCGCCGGAAGTACGGTTGAGGACGACCTTGCCCTTTACGATGACTGGGGCCGTAAAGCGAAGCTCGTTAGTACAGACACTACTACTCATCTCGTTAGGCTTGTTACTCCATAATGTGTATAGCGTATTGCCAGCGGCATCATGTTGAGCTTTTCCGGTTGGGAATGATGGGAGTACATTGTTTACGAAACTATTGTAGTTATTCCACTTACAGGTGTTAAGCTCTTCTTTTGCGATGATGATGGCATCGATGCGTTTTGGCGTGCCAGTAAACCAAACTTTGTTTGCGATAATAATCGGCATACGGAAGTCGCTTGGACCTTTCTTCTCGTCGGCGTTAGCGATGATGCTAGAGTTAATAACAATAGTATCAGCCTGATAGACGATGACGGAATTTGCGGTGCGACCAAGATAGGTATTTGTTCCGCCTGCGTCTTTGTCGAGTGCAATAGCGAGGCTGGAAAGATCGAGATCGGCGCCACTACTGTAGCCTAGGAAGGCCTTGCCGTTGCCTACGTTCTTGTAGAGGGCTGCGTCTTCGTCATCGGTATTATCGAATTGTTTTGCTTCAGCATTGTGGTTGGTGATGTCGATATATGAACCGATTCTTGGCGCACCGTCGGTTTTTGTTACAGTGTCAGTCTTATAGCGATCGAGAATGCTTTCGTAGAAAGTCTTAGCTGCGTCCGCGCCGACTTTATTAGAACCGAGCTTACCGCTATCGCATTCATTATTAGCAAAGGTCTGAGTTGCGTGGTTACAAATCTTGCTGTTGCTCGGCGCGGTGCCGGCAGTGTCGGATGCGTTTACGATAGGAGCGTTAGCGAAGGTGTAGATGTTTGGATAAATCGTATGTGTCGTATTAGATGCTAGCTGATAATAGTGTGAGCCATCATCCTTTGTTGCATAGTTATATACGATGACGCGTTGAGTGTTTGGCATAGTGATGCGATTGTAATTGTAGTGATAGGTGCCGTTCTTAGGACCCTTGTTGTAGACAATAACAGTGAGCGGCAATGGATTATAGCCAGTTACCGTCGTGCGGTGGTTATAGCTGGACTGATTATAGCCATAAGATGCGCCGGATGCCATACCGAGCGTACTGACACTATCGCCCTTTGTTGCCGTCTTAACGTTGCCGAAGATACCATATTCGCTCCAGGAGCCGAATAGATAGTACTTTGGATCACTCTTGCTGTTATTCCAGCGCGAAATGACGCTAGTAGTCACGTTAGTAGCGCTATAGAGGTTAGAGTCCTCGATACTAACTGTTGGGCGTTTGACGGCGGTTGAACAGGTCGTTGCGTAAGCAGTGGTGTCGCCATCTTCGCGGAGCGCCCAGAAGGTCTTGTAGCGGTTAGAAGTATCCTCTGCGGCTGCATAGTTCAAGCTTGCGCCCATGACGACGGCTTGCGATACGTTGTTATGGCTATCGGCAGGCGTGATGGACATCTCGATACAGACTTTGTTGCCTGGATTGATATTGTTTGGAATATCGACAACGTAGTCATCGTCAAGTTCTGGGCCGCCGGAGTTACCGCGTCCAGTTGGGTGACCGACAGCGCCAGAGAGGTTGCTCTGCGTGTTTGCGCGTACGACGATAGACTCTTGATTGAAGTTTCGGCGTATACCATTATCGTCGATATAGTACGAAGTGTAAGTGACCTTAGTCGGTTTAGTAACTGTCGCGTAGGTGGAGTAGCTGTTATTAGCGGAACACTGATCTGGTCTAGTAAGGGTAGTGCCGAAGCCGTTCAAGAAGGCGCAGTTCTTGCGTGGGAAGACGGCGATACCAGGTGTAGTCATCATCTTGCCACCAATCTGGACGGTGCCCTCTGGCTTGGAGTTATTCTTTAGGAATGGTTTTGCGGTGTAGTTGTATGGAACGCGGACATAGGCCTGAGAAGCGTAGTCTGCGCGGTAGGTACCGTAGGATACGCCGCCACTAACCTTAACGCTAAGGTTAGTCCACATGAGGCTTTCGCTAAGCTCACGGCCAACGTCGAGCGACTGAGTACGGTTAGAGCCGCAGCCGTTGATGGTATAGCGATCATTCAATGCGAAGTCGTAGCCGGATGGACTGTCATAAGTACCGGCGGTGTTGATGACTTTACCAGCAACCTGATAATAGCCACTTGAGCTACTTGCTACGCCGTCATTTGGACAGCTGTAGGTAGTGCCCATGCTGCTGCTTGGCGATTTCTTGCCGCCAATAGTTGTAGAGTCACTAATTGACTGCTGCTTAACGGTGCCGTTATTTTCGCGATAAATGTATGGGAAGGTGATAGGAATAGTCTTATCGTTTTTGTAATCGATACTGTCGTGCTTGGAGACTTCCTTGCCGAAGAGATAATGGCTACGACGGACTTCGTCGACTTTGCCTGTGAACCTATCTCTTGCTTCACTGTTGCCCTTCATGTAGAGCTTGGTATCTTGATTTGTATCGCTTGCGTTACGGCCGCTGATTGGGTGACCGTCGATAAGATGGACGGCATCAGAATAGTTGGCGGCCATACAATATTGGACGTCATAACGAACATTATCACCTGGGCGAGCCCAAACGCTCGTAATGTTTGGTGAAGCGGTGTTAATACGGCCCTGGTTGTAGTTCCAAGTGGTGTAGGCGTAATTGGTCATGCCGATGGACTTATTGATTACGCCAATCTTAGCCATGTTGTCACCCTGTTGGTGGGAGATTACGGCGTTGCCGAATTCGTCACACTTTTTGACGTCGCGGTGGACATAGACACAGCCTGCGATACTATCGGTCTCGTGTTCGATTTCGGAGCCGTTATTATCGAGCTCACGGACTTTGTCGCCATAATGGAGGACGCCGCAAACCTTAACTTTCTGGCCATAGTATAGAGTGCCTTGGACAGTTACCGTCTTTTTGCCGGAGACATTCGTTTTGTTAGCCTGGTTAGAAGTAAACTCGCCACGATCTACCCAGGTATTGTAAGTGCCGTTGGTACGGTTAATATTGTACGTCTGGCCGCTACCGTCAGCCGCTTCAATTGTCTCTTTAGTCTTCCACTTATTCTTAACCTGATAGTTTTCTGCACCAGTATCTTTTACGTTGTCGGTGTTGGTGCGGTTGACAAAATAGGTGAAGGTAATCGTAAACTTGCCGTCGGAGCTGGTCGTATTCAGATCATAGTTATTGCTTCTGGCTGTAGATGCGCTACTATGTGTACCAGAATCAGCTTTAATCTCAGCATCGCCCTGCTTGAAGTGGACGTGGCGGCGCCAACGAGTAATCCAGTTACATGCAGATGATGAAGTGGTACCACTCCAGGACCCGCCACTATAGCTAGCTCTGGCTGAAATGGAAGTACATTTGGACGGGGCAGTTTTGTAATCGTTCTGGCCGTTGCCTAGGAGAAGATCGGAGTCGTTAACCTTTTCCCAATTCTTAGTTTGCTTCTTGTTGTCATAGTCTTGCCAATAAGTTTTGCCACTTTCACAGCCAGGATAGTAGTAGACGTAGGTTTTTTCTTGCTTGTGTCCGGTACATGGCTTATAGCAGGACCCTGCAATCTTTTTGCCTTTAGAATCGTATTTGCAGATTTCGTCGCCCCATTTATTGCAGTCGCCGTCATGGTATGTGCCATTCCAGTGGTAGTTGTTTTCGCCTGGATGACCATCTGGCAAATCCTGTGTGCCTGTGCCGTGTAGGGTTGGGCCTTCAGAAGTTAGACTGCCACTGACGTAATACCAGTAGTATGTGTATGGTCTATATGAGCGTTCACATTGGCTGCCTGTGCCGTACGTTAAGTTTCCGTGGCTATAGTGGCTGTTGCCGGTTCCGGTCTTGCCGGATGGGACAGTACCGCCAGAGTTTCCATTAATCCAGGATTCATGATAGATTTTCCACTTTTGGCTATTCGTGTCGTAGCCCTTATTGCACTCGTTGCCCTTATGTTGTCCAGCTGCGTCGACGGAACAGGATTGCTTGGCGGTAAAGTCGCCACCGGCTGGGCGTTTGAATTGAACGCAGTTGTTGCCGGTATTAGCCGTGGATTCGACGGTGCCATCATCTTTGACCTTTGAATCATAATAGAGGGTTTGACAGACGGTAACTGTGCTGCCGTACGGCACGGATACGGAGAAGGAATCGGTCTTTGCGCTCTTTTCTTGTCCCTTAGTGAAGTCGCTATTTGTTTTTGATAGCGCCGTGCCGTAGCCGCTCGGATCGCTGTAGACGGTTGTGCGATAATTATTTTTTACGGCGCCATCTTTACCGTCTGTACCGCGTTTGACGTTATGAGAAAAAGTAACAGTTGCGCTGCTTTTTGTGAGCGTCGTGCCGTTGCCGACTGGGGATCCGTCGACGTAGATAGTAGTGGAGCCAGTAAAGCTTGCGCCGGAGTTTTTAACGCCATCACCATAACAGAACCAGCTAAGTGTACTATTCCAGATGTCAGATTCGCCCTGCGAGTAACCGAACTTATTTAGCCAATCGTAGTATTCAGTTTTAACGTCAGAATCCCTCTTCTTGTAGTCGGCATATGCAATTAGTTCACCGTCGCTAGTGTAGAATTTGTGGCTAAGCTGACTATCGGAAAAATCGCTGTAGTGTAAGTCTCGATTAGAGCTGCCGTATTGGTGTTCCGGGTTACCGGCCGTTGAGTAACCATTCATTGAAACGTTGGTATAGGCATATGCTGAGCCCCAGTGCCTTAGGCTTTTCTGAACATAAAAACCGTAGTGCCAGAAACCGCCATAATCGGCGCATTTTGAGCTAACGGTCTTGATGCCGCCGGAGTTGGCGGACGCTGGGCCGAAATTAATGTCGCGTTTCATGCCTGGTGCGTATTTGAAGTGTACCCAGCCATAGCCATCATCGGAACAAACGCCGTAGCCGGTACCTGCTGTATAATAATAGCTTTTTCCGCCGCAGCTACCACCGACATTACCGCCTTCGCCCTGCTCTGCGAAAAGATATTCGGAGTTTAGTAATGCGCAAGCGGCAATCGCTGCAATAATAGCTAGAACAAATTTCTTCGCTCCATTAGTCTTCTTTGACATAGTTGCCCTCTTCGCTTTCTTTAACATCTAATTCTTCGATTTGCTTTTGATACCAATCGGATTTTTGCGTATCTCCACCCTCGAAGTATGCTAACGAGTAGACATTATAGATGGTTGCTTTTTCGATATCGTTGATAGCCATATCGGATACGCTGTCTAGTTTACTTATTACAGTCTCATAGCTCATCGGCATGATACTGAGGATAAAGCGAGCATATTCGATCGTGTAATAGAATAGTTTTGCGTCGTCTTTTTCGTCTTCCGCCTGCTTGATTAATTCTTCTGCTTTTTTGCAAGCATTATTGTAGTCGTCGCCATCGCCTTCATTGTATGCGGTCTGTATTTGACTAATGAATTCCTTGCTATATTCGTAACGAAGATCGAATTTTGTGTTAGCCTGTTTGATTTTCTGTTCTTTCGGAACAACTACGGTGTAATAGTAGTTGTACGAACGCCAAACGAAATAGCCGAATACGGCTAGTGCAATAAGAACTGCAATAGTGATAAATTTATGCCAGCCGCGCCAGAGCGATTTGAAGAAATTAGCGATTGCACCAAAGAATGCAGCATCGCGTTTGTGCCCTCTTTCGACGGCGGCAAGATGGCGGAGATGCTTTTCTTCGGCGACGATTTCTTTATGGGCATTCTTTTCCAGCTCGTCATTGTATTTTTGTTGACGAGTGCGTTCGGCGGCTGCGGCTTTTTCTGCGCGAGCCGTTTCCTTTTCGGCACGGCGCTGTTCTGCAAGAATACGCTTCGAATCGGCTGCCTGCTTGCGCTCGGCTTCGCGCTGAAGCTTATCGGCATCTTTAATATTAACGAAGAAATTAGTCTTTTTGCGGTTGCGAATGTCTTCTGCGGAGAATTCAAGATCTGCGTCATTGGCAGTAATAGTGCCGTTGGCTTCTGGCCCATCAGCGTAAACATCATAATTAACCCCGTCGTCACCGATTGGTTCGTCCGGGTCTATCATCTGGCTCGGTTCTGGAGGATTTTTCCCCTCTCCTACAGGGGTAGTTTTCGCAGTTTTTTCCTCAGAATCGAATGCACCAGGATTCTCCACTTCTCCCGCATTCATAGTTCCATTTTAGCAAAAGCGTTTCGTAAAACGCAAGCGTTTTTAATGTTTTTTTATGTAATTGAATGGTCTAAATAGCGCGTGGAGCCGAATGGGATTTTGCATTTTACTTGGTCGGTGCCGAAGCTGTCTGCAGAGTGAATTTTGCGAGCGCCGAAGCGTAGATTGATTTTGTCGGTTGTGGCGCAGATTGTATCGATGTGGTCTTTTCTCGGCTGATCAAAACAAAGTTGTGCGTCGGCGGTAGGCTGGAGCTTATATAGCGTAATGCCGATAATACGGACTGGGCATGGAAGTTTCTTATAAAGTTCACGCGCAAGGCGGGCGATTTCATAGTCGCTATTGAAGGCCTCTTTCGCGATGAGCTGAGTGTGAGTGTAGCCGCGCGTAAAATCGTAAGTCCAGGCATAAATGCCGCGTGCGTAAAGCTGCTTACTGCGCAGGCGGTAGCCAACATCCTCAGCAAGATGAACGAGACGAGCGTCAGTCTCGGCACGCGAGAGATTCTTGCCATCCAAGACAAACTGGCGGCCGACAGTCTTGATATCACTAGTAGTGCTGTCGACTTCAATGCCGCGAAGACGGCGGTACCATTTGTGGCCGTCGATACTTTTGCAGACGAGCTTCACGAGCGTATCTTCGTTGGCGTCTAGGAATTGCAGTGGCGTCATAATACCAACGGCGTTAAGACGGGCTTCCATACGGACATTAATGCCTGGTAAGTCGGTAAGTTTTAGTGTGGCGAAGATTTCGCGCTGATTCTCGGCGGTAATTTCGTCGAGGCCGTCAGGCTTATGAAGCTCGCCGGCGAGTTTGGCGAGAAAACGATTGCTAGCGATGCCAACGTTGCAGCGCATATAACAGCCAATTTCGTCTTTAAGGCGCTGTTTAATCTCGTAGCCGAGCTCAAAGCGACTGCGCTCGTAGATATGCTTTGGCGACTGAGTAAGGTCGATGACGCCCTCGTCGATAGACTTCATGACGACGGAAGCAGAATAGTCGCTCATGATGCGTTTAAGTTTTTCGTGTACAAAAATGAATTTGTCCGGTTCGGTTTCGGCGTAGATGAGGCCGGGGCAGATAGCGGAAGCTTCGCGACTTCGCATGCCGACTTTGACGCCGTAAGCTTTGGCTTCGTAACTGGCGGCAATAATACAGGAATTTGGGACGAGGCGATTCGTGATGGCGACTGGGCGACCGCGTAGCATTGGTCTACTCTGCTGCTCGATAGTAGCGAAGCAGGAGTTGAGGTCGATATAAAGAATGTCGTTAGGTGGGCGGCGTTCAAGCATATTGGTCTCCTTCAAATTCTAGATACCAGTTGAGTGATTCGCTATCGAGCGTAATGCGGTAGTCGCTAGAGCCGTCTGTGATATCAAAGGCAAAGACGGTTTTAAGGCCATCGTAACGTGGATGGACGAGGCCTACTTCGCTAATGAGAACTTCCCTGCCGGATTTAGTGCGAAAAGCGACTGGGCGGCAGTGTCCGAGGATACTGCGCGAAAAAGTAGCGTCAACGTCGATCGGCTCGTGTAGTGGGGTTTGATAAGAAGAAGATTGATCCATAAAAATCCTTTGCGTATTTACGTTTTATAGGGGTTTGACGCAATATTGGCGTCGGAAATTTATGAATCAGAGCCAGGGGCCGAAGCATAGCTCGATATAAATATTGTAGCATAAAAAAGCCGTCACAGTACGTGGCGGCTCCTTCCGTAGGAATGAAATTGATTGGGTAGTATGAACGCCGAACGAACATATCTACCCGGTGGGTGCGACTTACCAGAAAAGACCTGACTTCTTGCCGTTGTTACATGATGCGCAAACACCGTCGCTATTTAAATCGCTCTTCGGCTGGCCGCAGTTCTTGCAGATGCCATACTTAGGAGCAGGATTAAAAATACCGGGATGAGTTGCGCATTTCTCGCAAAGATTATTGCTGTTAAGATAAGCTAAATCGTTGCAATTTGCACATCTTCCATAAGCCACTCATATCACCTCCTTCCGTGATAGATTGAAAAGATCAAAATAGACGATATATTATCTAACTGCGAATTATTATACTATTTTTCGCTATTTATGTCAAGCAAATTATTGGCGAAATCGAGGATTTTATCGAATTCGGAAACATCTGGGAAATCGAGCGCTTTAATATGTGCGTAGACGACCTTAATTAGTTGCTTAATGCGGCTTGCTTCTTCGTCATTAAACTCGAGCTCGAGCGGGCTAATATCGCCCTTCTCACCTGGCGCAATGAAGTCGATGCGACCTTTGGTGACTTTGTAGTTCTTGTAGTCGCGGCTGTCTTCGATGAGGAACTTGTAGAAGTAAAGCTGGAGCTTGTATTTGAGGATGGAGTTGTTCTTGTCGTCCCACTTGTACTTTGGCTTGGCGGTCTTAAAGTCGGCGACGGTAATGGTCTTAGTGTCTTCGTCGATCTCGATACGGTCGATCTTGCCGCCGAGTGGAATATCGTCGAGCATGATGTTCTCGCTGAAGAAACTACGTTCAGAATCAGCTTTAGTGCCGCGGAGCTGGTCGCCGCGTGCTTCGAGGAACTTCATGATTTCGGCTTCGCCGCGGTCACGGAGATCGCGTTTCTCGTCGTCGGTCATATCGGCCTCGTCGACGAGCTTTAAGAAGTGCTCGTAAGCCTGCTCATTGCTGAGGTTCTCTTTGTTAATTTTATCCATGATTTCGTGGACGAAATTACCGTAATCCATGAAGAAGTTGCTCTCGCCCGGTACGCCAATAATGTAGGACTGGAGAAATGCGATTGGACCGGCGTATTCGACATCGAGGAAGGTGTTGAGCTGGGTTGGATAAAGGCGGAGATGCTCTACTTTTGGCTTGTAGAGATTTTTGCGAACTTCGTCGTCTGGAACGTAATTGTCGAACCAGAGTGATGGCGAAATATCTTTCGGCTCGAGTTCGGCGCTAGTGCTCGGAATGACTTCATTAAAGGCGGCCGGCATGGCGCGGCTATAGACTTTATCGTCCTGTTCAAAGGTGTCAAGGAATTTGAGACGATCAACGTTTTTGCCGGCAAAGTCGGAGCTACTAAAGCTCATGAGTAAGTGAGCTTTGGCGCGCGTAATTGCGACGAAGAATACGCGAAGTTTTTCGTCGGCGGAGTCGCCGGTATGGCGTACGTATTCGAGGTTGCGTGGAAGTGTGAGACGGTCAGTATTGCCCTTTGCGTCGGCCCAGTTGTAGTTATCAACGGCGATCATAAAGACGTAGTCATACTCAAGACCTTTACTGGAATGAACGGTCTGTACGACGACAGCATCGTCGGATTCGTGGTATGGTGAACGGTCAAGAATTTGGATTTCAGCGTTCTCGTATGCTTCAAGTTTGGCGACAAAATCGGCAAGCTTGAGCTTAGTATTGCTCTTGGCGAAGATACTATCGCGGAGCGTATTGAGATTGCTATAGAAATCGTAATCGTCGGTATCATTAAAGACCTTGGCGACGATTTGTGTGACGATATATTCGGCAGAATAAGTGCTAATTTTGGCGGCTAGTTCGATGCACCAATTAATTGCGGCCTTGATGTAATCTGGGCGGTCCTCTTTCTGCATCTCTTCAATAATCGTGTCGCGATTAGTGTGCGCATCGTTAATAAGTGCAATTATTTCCGGCGCAGAAATACCCCAGTTTTCGAGTGAGAAAAGATGGAAGCAATATTGGTCGGCGCGTTGAAGTTTGCCTTCAGAAATAGCTTGCAAGAACTTGCAGAATTCAACGAGCGTAGCGACTTTTGGATTGTCGAGAATGTTTTCGCGGCGTTCATAAGAAACGCGAATGTCTAGCGCGTGAAGGTATGGCAGAATTGAAATTAGGTGTTTGTGCTTTGGTGCGATAATGGAGATTTTACTGCCGACGACGCCGCTGTCGAGCAAAGCTTTGATTGAGCGCGCGACGTGCGAGTATTCGGCTTGATAACTCTTAAATTCGCGGTATTCGATATTGGTTTCTGCTGGTGGGTTTTCGGCAGTAATATTTTTGTCGATGCCGACGTTCGGTGCGGCACAAAAGCGATCTTCGCCCTGCTCGATTACGTTATGGGCGAGCTCAAGAATCTCGGCGCTAGAACGATAGTTTTTACTGAGTAAAATATGCTTTGGATGATACTTGGCGTCGAACTCAAAGAAGTTAGAGCTATTGGCGCCCTGGAAGCCGTAAATTGCCTGATCGTCGTCGCCTACGGCCATAATATTTGGGCGGCCCTCATTGCTTGGATTGTCTGTGAGCTGTGCGACGAGTTGACTCTGCGCATCATTAGTATCCTGGTATTCATCGAGCAAAATATACTGGAAACGCTCCTGCGCGTTATAACGTTTTTCGGCGTCATTTTTAAGTAATTCGATGGCGGTAAGAATCATGTCATCATAGTCATAGAGACCTTTTTCGGTAAGGATTTTTGTATACTCGCGCATGATAAAGGCGAGGTCGGCAAGCTTGTCGTTAGCGATAGAATCGGCAAAAATGTAGCGGTCGCTGGAGTCCTTTTTGAAGAACTTATCGCGCCAAGCGCGGAGCTCGGTTGCGATGCTGGTTTCGCCGTCGTATTTTAGCAAAATATCGGCGAGGCTGCGGTAATAAATATGGGCGAGTGGCTCGACGCGGTCGGTGATGTATTCTGGTGCGTTATTAATAAAATCTTTGAGCGCTTCGAGGATACCCTGATAGTGCGGAACATTGGTTGGATATTTCTTGCCGATTTGTTGCAAATCGCCATCGATGGCGCTGAGAATGAGACCGTTGTCGGTTTTGTTGCGAAGAATGATTTTGTCGATATCGTCGGCGTTAATGGCAGCAGCTTTGAGGTTGCCGATAGCGCCAATAATGTCTTTGGTCCAGAATTCGCCGCGTAGCGGTGCGGTGATCTTGAGTTTGCTCTGAATATCGCGAATAATCTGGAAACGCTCGAGTTCGTCGATGCTGTTTTTGAGATCTGGACGATGCTCTTGGAGAATATAGGAACCGAAGGAATGATAGGTATGAATCTGGACTTTGTAGGCTTCCGGGCCAATGAAGTCAGCGAGACGATGACGCATGTTGCTAGCGGCGGCTTCGGTGAAAGTAAGACAAAGAATATTGTCTGGCGTAGCGTCAGTCTGTTTTAAAATGTTGGCGACGCGGACGGAAAGCAACTGAGTTTTGCCGGTACCTGGACCTGCAATAACTAGCAATGGGCCGTCGATATGATCGACTGCTTCGCGCTGTTGGTCGTTAAGTTTTTCGTATGCTTTTGAAAACGCGTCATCAAAAATATCCATAGTTTTATTATAACTTATGGATATCTTTGAGTGATTAATTAAGCACGGAGGCGATTAACGAAAACTGCAGTGGATGCTGCGCCAAGTACAGCGATAGTTGCTGCGATAATAATTGCGATCGAATTGTTGCTATCTGCCTGGCCGGCTTCTGGAAGCTTTTCTTCTTTGGCAGTAGCCTCAACTTTTTCTTCGGTCTCAGTTTTTTCTTCGGCCTCAGCTTTTGATGGGGTTTCAGTTTTGATTTCTTCTTTCGTTTCTACAGAAGTCTCGGCTACGGTCTCAGTTTTCTGAGTGACTTGAGGAGCTGGGGCGGAGGTTGTTTTCTGCTCGGTTTTCTCGCGGGAGATAATAGTGATCGTGATTTTTTCGGAGGAGCTTTTTGTTGGCTCGGCTGGTTTTGGCTCAGCGGCAGGAGTTGGAGCTGGTGCTGGTTTTGATGCTGGGCAGGTTGAATTGTCGACGTTGACCTGCGCACCATTAATCGTGTCATAGCTGTAATTGCCGCAGTTGGTTAAAGTTCCGCTTTGAGTGAAGGTGATATTTTCTTCGTGACCGCCGGCGTTAGACAATGTGCCGCCGTAGACCTGAACGGTTCCGCCGTTTGACCAAATTGCAGGATGCAATGCGGAACGGACGCTAGTCAGACTGTCGCGAACAATGACGATACCGCCTTTGTTCTTAATGGCGTAGTCGGAGTCTGCGTAAATTTTGCCGCCATTTTCAACGATAAGAGTTGCCCCGCGCTCAACATGGACATGACAGTTGTTGCTGCCGTAGGCGTCGTTTAAATCATAGTTAATAGTTTTAGATCCGCTAGAGACTGTAATTTCGCATGAACGATCAGCAGCGCTGACATTTAGCGGAATGAATGCCATTGCTACGGCGCCTAATAGCGCAAAAATAACCTTTTTCACCTTCCCTGCTCCACGAAAGTTAATATATAACTATATTATAGCAAATTTTGGCGAAAAAGTCAATCGTTCTAAACTATTCTTGCATGCTTTGCGAGATGATGTTCTGAACTTGTGTCAACAGAGGGTAACCGTCCCAATCGACGATTTGAGCGGCGCTGTAGCCTTCAACGGTTTTGAGGTCGTTTAAGATGTCGCCAGCCTTCTCGCCCGCCTTGAGGCGTTTACCGAAGGTGAAGTTGCGCGAAGTTTCGTTTGTGCAGGTGAGAATAAGGTCGCCGAGACCGCAAGCGAGGTCGGAAGTATGTGGGTCTGCACCGTGTTTATGGAGATAATTTGCGATCTCGTTATGGGCGCGCTCGATGAACATGGCAATGTCGTTCATAGAATCACTGTGATAACCGGCACCGATAGCGTAGATATTCTTTAGAGTGCCACAAAGGACGATGCCATATGGATCGTCGAAAAGTTCGATGGAAATCTGGTCGTTCTTAAATAGACCCATAGCGTATGGGTTGGAAGCAGTGAAAGTAGCTGGTTTGCCTTCCATAATTTCTTTCGCGAAGGCTGGGCCGGAAATGACGGAAAACTGCTCGAAATCGGCAAACATGTCGATATTCATGAGGCCTTTGCTAGCAAGAATAGTCGGGAGTTTCTTGAGATGGTCTGGGTAATTATCAATAAATTCTGGCAAGAAAATGGATGGAATTGCGATAACTACAGTGCTAACACCGTCGGTTGCAGCTTCGAGGCTAGTGTCTGGATATAGGGCTGGATCATAGTAAGAAATGGTATGGCCGTTGTCTGTAAGAATTTTGCCGAGGGCTTGGCCGAATGCGCCGGCGCCGAGGATTACGATTTTCATAAGTATTATTTTAGCACAAGCACTGCAAGTGACTCGATATGCGGAGTGCGTGGGAAGAAATTATATGGCGTGAGTTCTTTGATTTCGTAATTCTCTGATAATAATGCAATGTCGCGAGCCTGAGTGATTGGGTTGCAAGAGAGATAAATAACGGATTGCGGCTTAACTTCATTGAGTCTGTCGATGAGTTTTTGGTCGCAGCCGGCACGTGGCGGATCAAGGATGACCGTGCAGTCTGGGGTGACGTAATCGGTGACATCTTCAGACTTGGCGAGGATACAATTAGCATTTGTGCCCTCGGCATTCTTCTGCATTTCCTCGTAGGCGGCGCCGTTGATTTCGACGAGAGTTAGGTCTTTGTCACGCGCAACGCTTAGGCCGATACTGCCGACGCCAGAATAAAGGTCGAGGACTTTATTGGTTGTGATGTGTTTTTGGATTTCTTTTAAGACCATCTCGTAGACTGGCAAATTAATCTGGAAAAAGCCGTTTGGTGAATAGCTATATTCTTGGCCATTGAGCGAATCGGTGAGATTCGGCATTTGTGGATGCGGCTGGCCGTTGACGAATAAGTCGCCGCTCGTATCGCCATGCTGGTCGCAGCGCATTAATAATGACTGATAGGTACGCGCTTCGGCATGCTCGGCGTTGAGCTTATCGAAGATTTCGGTGGCTTTAGCCCAAATTTCTGGACGTTCGATGCTGCTTTGTTTAATCGGAACCTTGCGATGCGTGCCGCGTTCGTGGAAGGCTGGGTGGATTAAGTTGTCGTCATTATCCCAGTAGAGCGAGTACTCCATTTTGTTACGATAATAGAAATCTTTGCCGTCAGTCTGAGTGGTTTTTGGCTCGACGCTGATATGATTCTGCGTGAAGCATTCTTTTACGAGAATTTGTTTTTGCGTAAGCTCAAAATCGTAGTCCATGATTTGCCACGGACTAGTAGCGAGATAGCAGGCGTCTTTCGGCTCGATGCGATGCTCGCTTTTTGTGACAATTTTGGTCGCAACGCCTTCACAGTAGCTGCGTTTGTTTTTAGTAATTTCGAATTCGACGGTTTCGCCCGGCAAGGCATTCCAAATAAAGGCTTTCTTGCCGTCGTCGAGTGTGGCGATGCCCTGGCCGCCAGGAACTAGTTTTTCTATTTTTGCTAACATTAGTTTCATTATAACATGATGACGCTGGATTTTTATGGGAATGATGTTATAATATAAGTAGATAGCGCCGTCAAGGACGGTGAGTTTTTTACTAATTCCCTGACACTAGGAGGTGGGTTATTATGGGAAATGATAGAAAAGAAGTTACTGTAATCGAAAAACGTGATCGAGATTTGGTTTTAGATAAAGCCTCGAGCTATGTTCTGGAAGTAATCAAGTCGACTTTGCTTGACGAAATACGTCAAATTTCGGATGCGGGCCGCGAAGATTATCGCCAGAATAGTTTCTATTATGCAGATGCTAGAGCTGGAATTGCTTTCCCTGACGGAAAGACGGTTTCAATTGTTATTGGTGCCGAAATTGGCGAGTCGATGTGCCCAGATTATCATCTTCCGCCCGAGAGTGACCATGATCAACTTAGCAAAGTTGCGGATGATGATCCTGAAGGTGCCTGGGATGGTACTGAAGGCTATGTTGCCTGGGTCTCATCGGACGAATTCGAGAATGGCGAAGGTGTAAATATACTGATTGATAGTATATTTGACGGCGAGAATCATGACATGAGACGTGCCGCAGAAATACTGGAATTAGTGCTGCAGAAATTAACGCTTAACGGCTACAAAGCTTCTTGATTCGACCCCGCCAGGAATGGCGGGGTTTTGCTATAATTGAATTAATGAAAAACGTGATTGAAGTTAAACATTTAACCAAGAGTTACAAGTCGAATAAAGCGGTCGACGATTTGAGCTTGACGGTTAAAGAAGGTGAGATTCTTGGTCTCCTTGGTCCGAACGGTTCGGGCAAAACTACGACAATGAACTGCATCTTGTCGTTGTTGAAATATGATAATGGCGTAATTAATATTTTTGGCAAAGAAATGAAGCCGGATGCCTATGATATTAAGGCGAAAATTGGCGTCGTGTTTCAGGACGTGGCAGTCTTTGACGAATTGACGGTCTATGGCAATATAGACTACTTCTGTGGTCTTTATATTGAAGATAAAACTACGCGTGCGCAGTACGTTGAGGACGCATTGAAATTGGTTGGCTTGGAAGATAATAAGGGCCAGTATCCAAAGCAACTTTCTGGCGGTCTTCTTCGCCGCCTAAACATTGCCTGTGGTATCGCGCACAAACCTTCTTTGATTTTCTTGGATGAGCCAACGGTCGCAGTCGATCCACAGAGCCGCAATAATATTCTTGAAGGCATCAAGAAGCTTCGTGATAATGGCGCGACTATTATTTACACGACGCATTACATGGAAGAAGTCGAAATTTTATGTGATCGCGTAATTATTCTCGACCATGGCAAAATCATCGCAAGCGGCACGAATGACGAGCTAAAATCGCTTGCAAAAATCGAAGAAAAAGTAACGATCGAAGTGCCGGATTTGGCGCCAGAAAAACTTGCTGGCTTCGACAAAATCAAGAACGTTAGTGAAGTTGAATATGATAATGGCGTGTTGAAAATTGTTTATGGCAAAGGCAAGAATAATTTGGCGGATATGGTTGAATATCTCAAAGCAAATAAGATTAACTACAACAAGATTTTTGCTGAGCGCCCAACATTGAACGATGTCTTTCTAGAATTAACCGGTAAGGAGCTGCGCGACTAATGTTCTGGCATAGCTACAAGTATGCTCTGAAGACTCTGCTGAAAAATCGCATGTTGGTTTTTTGGACCTTGGTCTTTCCTTTTTTGCTCGCGATGATGTTTCATTTAGCCTTTTCGCGCCTACATGATTATGATGTTTTTGAGCCATTTAATGTGGCGGTCGTAAAAGACGAAGCTTATGAAAATGAGAAGGTTTTTAGCGAAGCATTTAAGTCGCTTAGCGAGGGCGATAATAAACTATTCAACATCGAATACACTGACAAGGACGATGCCGAGAAGAAGCTAGAAGATGGCGAAATTGAAGGCTATGTCTATGTGGTTGATGGCAAGAAAAAAGTAAAAATTAAAGAGAATGGCACGAACCAAACCGTGCTTACGATGACGACGGAACAGATTTCGCAAAGTGCAAAAATGATCGACGATATTGCAATGCGCGAAGTAGCAAAGAATGCTGGACGCGAAGTAGACGTCGCGGCGATTTATCGAAATGCCGTGAAGACTGTAACGGAAGCTGAACCGAATATTAAGGACGAATCGCATGTGATGAATATTGTCTCGGTTGAGTTCTATACGCTCATTGCGATGGCCTGTATGCAGGGTGCAATGCTCAGCTGTGAGATGATGAATCGCTGTATGCCGAATATTACGAATCGCGGTAAACGTGTCGCAATTGCGCCGACGCGTAAGGGTGTGATTGTGGCAAGCAACTTATTGGCTGGCTATACTTTGCTCTTCGCAGCGGTGATGGCGCTAATCTTCTTTACGCGCTTCGTGCTGGGCGTTGAGTATGGCGATAATATTCCGTTTATTTGCTTGCTAGCGGCCGTAGGAGGCCTGACGGCAACAATGATGGGTATGTTCCTATCCGTGATTCTAAAGACGCGTGAATCTGCAAAAAATATCATTATCGTGATTGTGACGATGGTTGGCAGTTTGTTTGCGGGCATGTTTGGCGTAACGAAAATGTTCTTTGACGAGTTGGCTCCAGGCGTAAACAAAGTTAGCCCGGTCGGTCTAATTACTGACGGTTTGTATTCGCTTTATTACTATGATGATATGACGCGTTTTTACATTAATGTCATTTCGCTAGTTATTATTTCCCTACTATTCTTTATCTTCTCGATTAGAAGCTTGAGGAGGCAGCGCTATGATAGTATCTAAAGCCTTCTGGAAGATTGTGCTCAAAAATATTGGCTCGATTATCTCGCCGACTATCGTTCTTTTGATGTTTGGTACGATTAGCGCGACATCTACTTCTTCGACGATGACCTATGAGGCGCGCAAGCCGGCGATTGTGATTTTTAATCATGACGAAGAAGTCGGTATGACGAAAAGCTTCATTAGCTACATTGATAAAAATGCCGAGATTAAGACTGATTATAAGGATGATGATCGTCTAAAAGATGCGCTGTTTTATGAAAATGTGGCGGCTGTAGTGGAGATTCCTGAAAACTTCCATCAAGACATCGCGCTTGGTCATAAACCGGAAGTTAAGTTACGTTCTTCGGCCGGCTACGTGGCAGAAGTAGCAAAGGTGATGATTCGCCGCTATTTGACGGTAGCGGAAGGCTACGCGGCGACAAATTTGAGTGAGCAGGCGTTAGTAGAGCGTGTCGACAAAGCGATTGTCGATGATGTTGAAACCGAAATGCAGGCACCAGTCGATACGTCGAAATTTGCAAAAGCTTCGCGTTATTACAGCTTTGCGAACTACACGATTCTGTCCTGCTTTATTACGATTATCTGCTTGATTATGTCGGCGTTCAACCGCACGGAGCTGCGTAAACGCAATTTAGTTGGCGCAATCGATATTAAGAAAATGAATCTCATTTTGCTAAAGAACTGCTGTCTATATGCCTTGGCGGCGTGGGCGTTCTACGTGACCGTGAGCGTCTTTGTGCTCGGCACGGATGTGATGTTTACGACGCAGGGTTTGCTCTACGCGGCTAACTCTTTTGTCTTCGCCGTGATGGCAACGACGGTGGCATATTTGATTAGCCTATTCGGCTTAACGGCTGGCGCTGTGAATGGCGTTCAGAACGTCTTGGCGCTTAGCTCTAGTTTCCTTTGCGGCGCTTTTGTGCCAATTGAATATATGCCGGAATCCGTAGTGCTCTTTGCGCATGCTCTGCCAAGCTACTATTACATTGATGCAAACGACAAAATTATGAATTTGTCAGATTATAGTTTTGAAAATTTGCTGCCAATCTTGCTCGAAATGGCAGTCGTAGCGGGCTTCACAATTCTCTTTGTAATTGTGGCAAATATTATCTCAAAGAAGCGTCGCAAAATAGCTTAAGCGCCTTGACTTTTTAGCATAAGTGTGATATAATGGATATATTGTATCTATAGGTTTTTGTAGTTAGGGGAGGTGTGCTATATGGCGGATGCAAGTTTTTTCCAATTACTCCAAGAGTTTGGCAGCTGGCTTATTCATGCGCTTGCTGTCTCGGGCGTCTTTATCTTAAACATGGTCATCTACATGTCCGTAGTGATTTTAGTGGCTATTGTTATTATGGTTCCCACTATCAAGATCAAGGCAGTGCCCGAGGCGGTATTCAATAGTATTATGGAAGGCACGATGGCCTTCGTTGCGCTAGGATGTTTTGCTTGCATATTTATTTATGCGGCAAATATATTCCGATTGATTCCGCTGCCATAAACAAAAAGCCCCTCTGATGAGGGGCAATTTTTTGTTTAGATTATTCGTAGCGCAATGCATCGATTGGGTTCTTCTTCGATGCGCGGCGTGCTGGAAGCGTACCGGCGAGGAAAGCGATGAACATAATCGTGAGTGCGATAGAAATCATTGTCCATGGCTCAAAGATAGTGAGCTGGAAGGTTGGGAAATCCTTAAGGAAGGTTTCGACTGCAACCTTGTTAGCAATGTTGCCGACGACCATGGAGACGATAATGCCAAAGGCGGAGCCCCAGAAGCCAAGCATGATAGCCTCTGCTGAGAAGCTAAGGAAGACTTTGCCGTTGCTCATACCGAGGGCCTTGTCGAGACCGATTTCGCGTGTGCGTTCCTGAACGGACATGAAGAGGGTGTTTACGATACCGATGGAAGCTGCGACGAGTGCGATGCCGCCGAAGATATTAAAGACAACGAGAATGGCGTCAAAGAAGCTCTGGAACATGCCAGCTTCGTCTTTAACGGACATTGCTTTGAGGCCAATCTTTTCGAGTTCAGCTTTGATGTCGTCGATCTTTTCTGGGTCAACGTCAGCGGTTGCCTGATAGCTTCGGTTAGTTTCAGCTGGCATACCTTCATAGTTGATGGCGTTGATGCGGTTCCAAAGCGAAAGGTTTGCGCGGCTGCCACCCATGGAAAGAATGCCAGGAGCCTGAGTACCGGAAACTTTTACGTCGATAATTTCTTGGCATTCGCTGCGCTTAATGGCGGTGTAGCAAGCAAGATTTTTAGGAACTGCGATTTGAACAGTTTCGCCAACGATGTCTGCGACGTTTTCGTAGCCAAGAGCCTTTGCGAGATCTTCGTTAACGGCGATTTCGTATGGTGCGTCTTTTTCGAACTTTGGCGTTTCGCCGTTGGACATGTCGAACTTAATGCCTTCTACGACGAGGTTAAGATTAATGCGATAGCGCTTGTCAGTCTTCTTGCTAGTAATGTAATCAGCGGAAGAATTTGGAAGAACGTTAAAAACCTTAACGCCGTCGATTTTCTTAGCTTTTTCGATCTGCTCTTCTTTGAGATAAGTAGAAGCGTTGGCGCTGTCTTTGTCGTCAGTGTATTCCTGAGGACCGTTGCTGCCCATCATGCTTGCAAGTGAGTCATAGGTTTCGGCAGGCATCATTTCGAGATAGCCGTCGCCACCCATGTTTGCAATTTGCTTATCCATGAAGTCGTTAACGCCGGCGTTGATTGCGGAGTTAAGAATGATAGTGAAGCTACCTACAAAGATTGCAAGAATCGTGAGGAAGCTGCGGAGTTTGCTGCGCCAAAGGTTGGCGTTTGCATCATGAATTACGTCTAGAATTTTCATTATTCTGCCTCCACGTCAATTTCTTTGGTATGGTTGCGGTCGCGCATGCCATCGAGGTTTTCATCTTCGATGAAGCTTGGGTCGTGCTTTGCGACGCCCTTGCCGTCGGTGACGATTTTGCCATCGGCGATGCGGATTTGACGGTCGCACTTCTCTGCTAGTTCTTCGTCGTGAGTGACGATGATGAGAGTGATGCCTTTTTCGCGGTTGAGATTAAAGAGAAGCTCTTCAATCTTGGCGCCAGTTGCGGAGTCGAGGTTGCCGGTTGGCTCGTCAGCGAAGATGACTTTAGGATTATTGACGAGGGCGCGAGCAATACAAACACGCTGTTTCTGGCCGCCGGAAAGGTCTTTGGCTTTATTCTTGGCTTTGTCGTCGAGCTCGACAGTCTTGAGGGCTTCCATAGCGCGACGGCGGCGCTCGCTGCGGCGGACGCCAGCAATCTTCAAAGGCAGGATGACGTTGTTGAGAACGTTGTCATTTGCGTTCATGAAGAAGCTCTGGAAGACGAAACCGAATTCCTTGTTGCGAAGACGATTTAGCTTGCGCTGTTTAAGATTGCTGGTATTTTTGCCATTGAGGGTGATATGACCTTCGCTCGGCTTGTCTAGAAGTGCAAGAAGATGCATTAAAGTCGATTTACCAGAGCCGGACTTACCGATAATTGCTACCGATTCGCCTTTCTGAATATCGAGATCAATACCCTTCAGGGCCTCGAATTTTGAATCGCGCTTTCCATAGACCTTTTTTAGGTCACGCGTTGATAATAAAACATTTTTCATGCCTTCTATCTTAACATGGTATTGCTTTTAAGGCCACCAACTGCAGGTTGAATTTACATTCTAATGAATGACAGACCGATTGCAATCCACATTTCGACACGTTCAATAAGACGACTTGCAACATAAGCGATTACGCCTCCGACGATGGCGGGTAAGTATACTCCGAAACCGAAAATACCGTTTGGCCAAATCGTGACTAGAATTGCGTAGACTAAACAGGCTGGAATGTAGAAATAGCCAAAGCCCGTGACAAATTTAATGCAGAGCGCCGTAATGATAATTGTTTCAATAATCCAAAACGTAACAGCAAATACTGGTGTGTTGTAGCCAGGGAAAATGGCTGGCATTAATAGAAAATCGATGCAGTATTTGGCGACGTAAATGGCAATAAGGACGAAGAAACTAAGGACGGTAAAGCCTGGAACTTTTTCTGGTTTTTTGTTTGGATTAAACTTTGGTGCTTTATATTTTGCTGGTGGCGTATAAGGCTTGTCCGTGTCTATCATAACTAGATTATAGCTTATTTTTATGGTAAAATGGCTTGCAGATTGGGCCTTCGCCAAGTGGTAAGGCAACGGGTTTTGGTCCCGTCATTCGCAGGTTCGAATCCTGCAGGCCCAGCCACAATGAAATCAAAATAGACCCGTAGGGTCTTATTTTTGTTTCATTGCTCGCCGTAGGCGTGGCAGGATTCGAGCCAGGTTCGTCCAATGCCCGGCGAAGCGACGGCGCATTGTTTATATCCTGCAGGCGAAGATAAAATGTTAAAATTAATTTATGATTATAAAATTTTCTTGGCGGTTATTCTATGGGCGAGTTCTTGCGTGGTAATCCGGAATCATCTGAAGACGAGCAAAGGTATGACCAGGAGTCACTAGAATTGGCTGTCAATGGTCTGTCTCGTGTTGTTGGCGAGCAAGATGACGTTGACAACAATAGCGACGATTCCGAGGAAGAAGATGACTATGATGATGACTATGACGAAGACTATGACGAAGAAGATGACTATGACGATTACTATAGTGAATATGAGGAACAGCACTATGGCGAGGAGCGCGCCGATTTCGATGAAGAAAAAATGACGCTCCAAGAGCTTCCTTTGCCGGCGGAGATTTTAAAGCGTTATTCTTTCCTCAACGAATTACCGCATGGCGTTGCTGTCATGGGCGGCGTAGCTCGTAGCATAGCAAGAGAAATCATAACTGGTGAGCGCGAGCCTATTCGCGATATTGATCTTGTAAATATTATCGACGAAGAAGGCAATAGTGAGGTTGATGACGATACTTTAGACGCACTCTCGCGTAAGTTTATGCCAGACGATTATGCTTTCGGTCATGGTATTAAAAATGATACCCTGGATAACTATTTTAAGACTCGTGATTTCACGATTAACCAAATCCTGGTTAAAGATAGTAAACTCATTGTTAGCGATTTTGCTTATAATGACTTTCAAGAGAACATTGTTCGACCTACTTATTTTGAGCATCCCTATGACGGCGACGATATAAGTAGCCGGCTATTCCTTAAAGCCTTGATGATGAGGACCGTATTATCGCAAATTTCTGATTCTATCCCACTTATCGAAGATATGGAACGCCCAGAGTATATTGGCGCTTTTGATGTAGCCGTATTCCTAAATAAAGCTATGAGTCGTGGTGCCGAAACGGCTCGCGTATTCACGGAAGATCTTGCGGATTGGGATGTTATTTCCGAAGATTACGCCGGTCGTCCGGTTGCTCTTGCTAAAGCGCTATTAGAAGATGTCGATGCGTTCGAATTTCGCCCATCTACCGATGAACGATTTAAAGATGTCCAAGAATGTGAAGATATGAGCGGATTCTTTATTCCGCCGTCTATGTCGCGTTACTATGCCTCGGATCCAGCGATTCGTCGCGCAATTGCTGAATATGGAGATGGCTTAGACGAGCCTATTGATGGTGAAGAAGAACGAGTTTCTGGTTACTATACTCAAGCTGAATATGACAACATCAATCGTTAAAGCTTGCTTTGTTTTGCTCAGCCACAATGAAATCAAAAAGACCCGTAGGGTCTTATTTTGTTTCTTTCGTTAATGTGAAAGCCCCGACATAAAAGCCGGGGCGATAAATTATTTTAGAGTTACCGCGCGGGCAGATACAACCGCAGCTATTTCGTCTAGTGCTTCGTCTGTTTCGGTTAGTTCTCTTGGAATCCCGATGTTGCTTAGGGCTTTCCGCACCTCTTCTTTCTCGTCTTCATCAATATTTGCAGCAAAGAATGATGCTAGAGCGCCGAATGACCGTGTCTGCCCGATGCCTCGGACGAATTTATTATGAAAATCGTCCCTAGACATATCTCTAATAATGTCTGTACCACTACGTGCGTCCTTTTTCATAAAAACCACCCCTTTCTACTACTTGGATACTAATATTTATAGTATATTTTGCGCGTTTTGTCAATGGTTCTTACTTTAGTATAATTCTCGTTTGAGTTTATATTCTCTTTTGGCTACTTCTGACGAAAAAGCGTTGGCATAGAATTCCTCTACAATATCGCGATCGTAGCGCATCACTCTGGCGACAGCTTCGGTTTGCCGGTTTTTTTCTTTTAGATCGCTTGGCCAAAAGTTGCGTACGGTGAATGGGCGAGTATGATACTTTCTAGCAAGTGCATTAATACCATTCAAGTGCTTTATTGCGTTGTTGTGCGCATTGGTTCTGCCGAGATTATAACTTGCTTCGCCCATATCACGCGCCTCTTCTTTCGGCATATATTTATAGTCAAGATGAACCATAACTGAACTATAAAAGTCTTTTGCGTAGTCTAAGTCGTCTTGTGCTTCTGGTAAGCCCGATTGCATAATTGCTTCACGAAGTGCTTTCATTCTGTCATGATAGAAGTATCCAGCTTGGGCTTCGATGGTTTTATTAATTTCTTTTTCGTCCCTCGAGATAATCATTTCTTGCTCAACTTCGGCAAGTGGTTCTAATATATAAGCGTCATTTCCTAGCTCATCTTTCGCATTGTTAATTGAGTGAGCGTAGTCATCCTCCCAAGCTTCGAATTCGTTCGCACTCATTTTAAGTCCCTGCTCTTTTAATGAGTCTATCTTTCTGCTAAAAGCAGTTTGCGTATCTAGGGCCTCTTTATAAAAATCCTTAGCGAATTCTGCCGCCCTACTGTTGTAGCGTTCGTTTATTTCTTTGGCTTGCTGAATCAAAGCCTCTCTTTCTTTCGTCTCTTCTGCGAGTTGCAGCCACGGGCTTTTAGGACTTCCACTATCGTCAGGCGTATCTTCGAGTGGCGTTATGGCGTGTGTCATTTTTCCTCCTATTGATTATGTTTATTATACCGCACCGCTCTAATAGGTTGTATGTATGGTATAATTATATCTGTTACTCATACGTAATCCACCATTTCTTAGAGAGGAGTGAAACTATGAGAAGGTTCTTTAGAACATTCAACGGTTACATGACTAAAGAGGAATCTCCGAAGTCGCATCGTCTGTCAGACGGCATATTCCGCTACTCAATGGTTACCCCGGGTACGCAAATTATTCATTCGGAGACCGAGCCATATAATCTTCGTTGTGCACAATTTGGCGACAAATATCACGCTCGCCGTCTAGCAGACGAAGAAGACTGGAGAGCAAAAATGCTCGAAGCAATCGATTTTATGGAACAGTATGACGAGATTGGCTGCTATACATTCTGCGATTGTGGCGGCAGCGACAAGATTTGTACTGCTATCTCATGCGAGAATCGACCGAATGCAAAAACGATGATTTTGGTTGATGACGCAAAGTTTAATGCCTACGACGGCTATAATTGTCCATTCTTTATCATCTTTAACGCCAGACCGATACTTGGTTTAGGTGCTGACCATAACGTGGTTATAGGTCGTGATGTTTATCACTTAAAGTTAGACAAGAAATCGGTTATCGTGTGGAATCTTGATCGATACGTGGATTTCATCGTAGAGGGGCATACCTTTTGGGGGATTTGTCATAATACTGGCGCAAAACTTAGCATAACTGACGATGTAATGGTTGGATTAAAAGACGGCAAACGTGTTTACGTTGCACATTAGAAGGCGACGCCGGGACTATAGCAGTTCCGGCGTTTTTCTTGTATTATGAAATTATGGACGATGTAGACGAAAGAGATTTGCAAATTCTCGACGCCGAACTGGCCGAGTCGGAACAGGACGGTGAAGAGATGCTTGCTTGCGGCAACTAAAAAACTCCGACGTATTTGGCCGGAGTTTTTTGATTCCCTATTTTTCGTCGACGATTTTGGCGTCTACGGTCTTGGCGGATGATTTGTATGATTGTTTGACTATGATGCCGCCGGTCATATCGGAAACGGCGAAGATAATAAGTAATACGCCGAGGACCTGAACCACGAGGTCTGGAACGATGATCTTACCGAAGATACAAAGTGCGCCACAAACTACGCCAATAATAGCGAGAATGAGAGCGTTTTTGTAGTTCGGATTAAACTTTTTGCTATTGAGCGCATCTTGCAGGCGGAAAATGCTTTCAATAAGCAAGAAGATGCCGAGCACGATAGAAATGAGCTCTTTCAAAAAGTCTTTTTCGATAATAAGAAATGCACCGGCAACACCAAGCGCAATGGCGGTAATAAGCTTTGCATTGTCGCCCATGTTGCGATTCTCTACGCGGTACCATGCGATGAAATTGTAGGCTGCGTAGACGAGGAATAATATGCCAATAGCAATAGAAATAAAGCTAGTAACTTTGTCGGCCCAAATTAGCAGGCAGATGCCGAGGGCGAGCAAAATAACGTTGATACTAATAGGCATAGAAAAGGTTTTTACTTTTCTTGCGCCTTTAACTTCGATCTTCTTCATATTACTCCTATTTTATAACATTCCGCGCTTCTTGAGCCAGATAGCAAGAATGAATGACAAAACGAATGAGCCAGCGAGTACGATTGCGGCAGATATTGGACTGGTGCCGATGACGCCGAATTGGACGTTCATGCCGAGAAAAGATGAAATGATTGTCGGGATGGAAAGCACGATAGTGATGCCGGCGAGAAACTTCATGATTTCGTTCTGATTATTATTAATGACGGCACTGTAAGTTTCGGAAATGGATTTAAGAATCTTACGATAAACTTCGGCCATATCGAGCGCCTGCTCGTTTTCGATAATAGCATCTTCGAGCAAATCTTCGTCGCCTTCATAGAGCGGAAGAACGTTGCCCTTGCCGAGACGATCGAGTACGAGGCGGTTTTCCTTTAAGGAGCTGGCGAAGTAGACGAGGGTCTTTTCGGCAGTTAGTAAGTCGATGAGGTCCTTGTTCTTGGTAGACTTTTGCATGCTATCCTCTTTTGCGTCGATAGCCTTGTAAATCATGTCGAGAACCTTGAGGTAGCGAGCGGCTGCGACGGCAATAATTTGAATGAGTGTGCGCGTCTTTTTCGCGGTGCGGAACTCGGCAATAATGCCCTTGCGGAAATCGTCAAGGATGCCGGTTTCGACTGGCGAAATAGTGATAACATAGTTGTTCTCTGACACGATAATACCGAGTGGGTAGGTGATGTAATCGTCATCATCGTCGCCGTCTTCTTCAAGAGCTGGCACGTCCAAAACAACGAGTGTCTCCTTGCCGGAAGTCTCAACGCGTGGCAGCTCGTCGTCATCGCGCATCTTTACGAGCAAGTCGCGGTCGATGCCGGTTTTTTCGACGACTTCTTCAATCTCGTCATCAGACGGGCGGACGATATCGATCCAACAATCAGTCTCGAAGCCGTTGCGGCGTTCGAGTTCCTTGGTATCGTGATTGGTTTTATAGTATTTAAGCATTATTAGTATTATAGCACTCTCTGTTGCGGTATAATAATAGCAATGAAGAAACAGCTGAAAATTATGCAGCCTCGCACGAAACTAAAAGATCGTGAGTTACCTGACTATACGCGCGGTGAAGAGATTTTTAACATGGTCTCACATATTGTCGCTGCGGCTTTTGCAGTACCGATTTTGATCCTTTGCATTATTCGTGGTGCGATTGAATATGGTGCGGCGGGTGTTTTGACCGGTCTCGCATTTACGGTTTCGATGCTCATTCTCTTTACGATTTCGGCGATTTATCATGGCCTAAAGCCAGAAAAACGCGCAAAGAAAGTGATGCAGATTATTGATCACTGCTCGATTTTCTTACTTATTGCTGGTTCATATACGCCAGTCACTTTAATTGCCTTGATGAAGACTGAGCCAGTGACAGCCTGGGTGATGTTTGGTGTTGTGTGGGTGATGTCGATTCTCGGTATTGTACTTAATGCGATTGATTTGAAAAAGTTTGCAAGCTTTTCGATGGCTTGTTATCTCGCGCTTGGCTGGTGCATTATCCTCTGCTTGCCAAGTTTGATGGTAGTGTTGCCGCCAATTGGCACCGTTCTTCTCTTCCTCGGTGGCATTATGTATACGATTGGTGCGATGTTCTTTGGACTCGAAAAAGAGTTCAAGTATATGCATTCGATTTTTCATTTACTAGTGCTCGGCGGCAGCGTCTGCCACGGTTTAATGATTTTGCTTTGCATCCTCTAGGATTATTTGTTAAGATATTTTTATCTTTAACAGCTTTTTAAAAAGCATTGAGCACCTTAACTTTTTCAAAAACCTATGTAAGGGGGTAAATTACATGGTAGATAATGCGATGATCAAGCAAATGCTTGATAAGGCCGCTGCCAACCCATTCTATTTTGGTAGTGGCAATGAATCCTATTTTTGGCGCATAGCAGAAATCGAAGACGAGATTTTTGCTGAACGCGCTCAGTGCGTATGTGGTTGTGTCGACTACGGCTACTATTGTTGCTCTGTGGATGATGCACAGGCCAGAGAGAATATGTACTTCGATATGGTTATCGATTTTGCGACAAACTACTGCGCCTACTGGTACGAAAATATTCCGAGTGATGTCTTTGAGGAGACTGCGGGACCTGATGATGCTGAATTGCAGGAAATTCTGTCAGTTTTTCATAAGAAGTATTCGAATTTTTTAAATGATGTAATGCATTGGTTCTCATTCTTGATCGAATGCGGGACGAATGAATACGGTACATACGAGATTGTGGATACATGTGTTCCGTGTGGTGATAAGCAAGTCGTAAAGTCCGTATTGAGACATCTGTCACTTTTGAGCCCGGTTGTAATCAATTCCGAAGATACTGAATATATATGGCAGTTAGCAAAGGCTAATGGTCAGATTTGGTATCGTAGAACGACGCGTTTTTATCGCGATGATTACATCTATAACACGGATGAATATGGATACGTATCGTGCGACGATGTGGATGCGATTGGAGCTCTGCGCGATGCGATACGTCTCTGTTTCTTTATAGAAGGATGGGAGATCGTAGAGGATCCAAATAATGACGTGGATGCAATGTTCGCGTTGGTAGATCTTTCACTTGGAGAATTCTTGGTGTAGTGTAACTATCTGCTCGATGTTTATTTAAAAAGCATAGGTTTTACGGCCCGGCTGCTTCCCTTTTTATCTAGAGGGGAGTAAAGCCGGGCTTTTTACTTGCGCTTTTAGAAAATTCGTGATAATATAGGTATTGGAAGTGAGCGCCCCCCCGCTTGCTTCCACCTTTTGTTCAATTGTTGGGGCGTTAGCTCAGCTGATTAGAGCGCCTGCTTTGCAAGCAGGAGGTCGAGGGTTTGAATCCCTCACGCTCCACCATTTTTTATTTTCAACTGTTAATTTGTAAAAAAGAACCGCCTTGATGGCGGATCTTTTTATTTGAAATACAAGATGAAGTTGTCTTGCTTCTTCAGTTCTAGGCTGCGTTTTTTAGCGTATTCTACTATGGCTTCATGCTGACATGGGTCGGCTTCTAAAATGAGGCCGGCGGCGTTGTCTGGATATTGGTCGATAAGTTCATAAATGAGTTTTAGGCCTTGTTGCTCAGCGTAAAGTGCGAGGCTAGGTTCATGGTCGAGCGATTGATGATCGAGCCAGCCCCAATTCACATCAACGTATGGCAGGTTGGCGATAATGAGCGTATTTGGATCGGGCTGGAAATTACTTAGCAAATCAGATTTATGGAAGTTGACTTTGGCGCCATGATGGGTGGCGTTTTTCTGAGCGATGCGAAGTGCGTCATCAGAGATATCAATGGCATCAACCTTGGCGTCGGTTTCGAGTGCACAAGTAATTGCAATACAGCCGGAGCCGGTGCCGACATCGAGAATCTTCTCCGGCTTCAAATCTTTAACGATATCGATAATCGTTTCGGTTTCTGGGCGCGGTATAAGGACGTCTGGCGTAACGAAGAAGCGGCGACCGTAAAACTCCCGGTAGCCGAGAATATAGGCCAGAGGCTCGCCCTCAGCGCGTCTGGCGACATATGAATCGATGGCGCTAGTATCCTGTAATTCCTCATCGCTATGCGACACAAGGTAACTGCGATCGACGTCATTCAGAAAATGCGCCAAAATGAGCTCGGCGTCGAGGCGGTCGATACTTTTAGCTGCATTTTTTAGCCAGTCACAGATTGTCATACCTCTATTATACTTGATTTTGAGGCATTTTTGTGATATAATTAGAAGGTTAGCGCATTTTTTCTTGCGCCAGCACTTTTAGAGTTTGCTTTGCTGAAAACGAAAGTGAGGTACCGTTATTTTATTACGAAAGTTTGCGGGTATGTTCATTGGTATTAGTATATGTACTGCCCTATTTATGGTTCCGATGTTCAGCAACGCTGCAGTGGCAAGAGGGGCGTCGGACGAAAATGAAACGCCGGTGGTGGCCGGAGCAAGTGATGCGACTGAAGTAGAAGTTACCGTCGTTGAGACGGAACAAACTACGTATATGTCTGCTCCTGATGAGCCTGAGTTGTATCAAGTGACAATTCCGGCTGGCTCGGCTACCGCTGAAGAGGAGCGCCGTAAAGGCGAGGAGTTCCTGGCTCGAATGGAAGAAGAGAGACTGGAACAAGAAGCGCATGATGCGCTCATTGCGGAATATTTCGATGAGAACGACATAGTGATGATGGCGCAGCTAATTAATGTCGAGGCTGGAGCTGTCTATCCCCTATATCGTCGCGCGGCTGTTGGTTGGACCGTATTAAACCGCTTAGAGAGTGGCCGTTGGGGACCTACTTCGATAAGCGGAATTATTACGCAAGATGGTCAGTATGCGTGGTATGCGGGTGCATCATATTCCGAAATAGATTATGAAATCGCCCGTGATGTTCTAACACGTTGGGCTGAAGAACAAATCTCAGGCGAAGAAGATCCGGGTCGTGTATTGCCGAAGCAGTATGAGAGCTTCTATGGTGACGGTAATCAGAATTATTTCTACGACCAATATGGAAACTACTGGGACTTTAGTATTGATATGGATCCATATGCATCTTGGTAGTATTAAAAGTAACTTGTAGGCTAAAGTAAAGCAAACTCAAACAAAAATCTCCGATCGCGTTGGTCGGAGATTGTTTTTATTTTGCGAGACCAGCAGTAGTGTTTGCCCAGTTGAGACGTTGGCCGATTGAAGCCTGGTCTGCGTCGCCTGCGAGGCGTGGAATGCGATTCCCCGCACTCGTAGTGGCGTGATAATTATAGCTCCATTTGAGGGTTGGTTTTTGAAGCTTAGCCGTTGTGATTTTATCGAAGCATGTCTTTTTGTCCTTGAGGCATTTTTCGCCAAGATCGTTCCACTTTTCTAGGTCGGCGCTGCTGGCAGTAATTGTGACGTTGCCTTCGATGGCGGCGCTGCGAGGAACTTCGGCATTGAAAGTTTGGTCGAACATAAAGTTGCCGACAGAATAGACGATTAGTTTGCCTTTATAGGCTTCTGAATCTTGGACGGTATGCGGATGGTCGGCGATGACAGATTCGACGCCGTAGTCAATTAATCTGCGATAAAGGTTTTGACGGAGCGTGTCGTGGGATTTTTGATATTCGACGCCCATATGCGGCATGGCGATAGTTGGCACGACGGCAGCATAGTTCTTGATGTTCTGCTGAAAATCTTCGCCAGGGACGCCATAGACGCCGTGTGCACTACAAAAACCGAATGGGAAAGAAAGGTCTTTAACTTCCCCGTTGTCGTAAGTTGCTTTGACCGGAAGGACGACGATGTCGCAGTTGCTAATGTCGCTTTCATCGTTGCGATATTCAGTGTCGTTAGTATCAGCGGCAGTACGTTTTGGCGTGCCGAAGTATTGGATATTATTTTGCTCTAGATATTTGCGAGTCGTGCGCATGCCTTCTAGACCCTGGTTGCCGGCATGGTTATTGCCGAGTAGAAAAGCAGTAAAGTATTTAGCGGCTTCTGGTAGATAGTCTGGGTCGCAGTTAAACTTAAAGATTTTATCCTCTTCAGTATAGTTATGGCCGGCGTCAGTAACTGGGCATTCGAGGCCACCAATCCAGGCTTGATAGTTTTCACGACCAAGCGTGTTGAGCTGCGAAAATGGATATTTAACGCCAAGCTCAGAGGCGCGGGCGCTTTTGTTGGTATTTCTGCCCCAAAAAGTAGTACCGACGAAAAGGTATTTAGCATCGAATTGAGTGATTTTTGGATCTGGCGGAGTCTCTTTGGTTTCGACCGCGGATTGCTCCGTTTCGGTCGGTTTATTTAGATTTGATATAACTACACAAGTGGCTGCCGTTAATGCTGCGACAGCTAGTATCGCAACGACAATTCGTCTAAATACTTTCATACCCTCATTATATTATTGCGGGCGGCTGGCGGCAACTTTGTGAGCGCGATTTTCAATAGAATCGTTTAGGTGTTCGAGTTTTGGCTTCGTTTGATGACGCTCGATCGCTTTTAGAATGAGCCAATCGGCGACGCGCGGATTTTTAGGCAGAATTGGGCCGTGTAGGTAGGTGCCGATGCAGTTTTTGTAACGGGCGCCTTCCGTGAAATCGTCGCCATTATTGCCGTAGCCTTTAATGACGGTGCCAAATGGCTTGGCTTTTTCGCCGAGCTTAGTGAGGCCGGAATGGTTTTCGTAGCCAACGACTTCGCCATATTCGGCAGTGCTTATTACGATGTTACCAATGAGGCGTTCTGGGCCGGCTTTGGTTGTAACGTCGATAATATTGATGCCTTTAATCTTCTGGCCTTCGCTGGTTTCGAAATAGTCGCCAAAGAGCTGATAGAGACCGCAGATAACTAATGTTGGGACATTGTTTTCGACGAGCTTCTTTAAGTCCATTGCGATGTGGCGTAGGTCGTCTTCGATTTTGTTTTGGTTAGAATCTTGACCGCCACCGCCGAAGATAATATCGATATCGTCAGGGATTGGGTCGCCTGGCTCGTGCTCGATAACTTCAGTTTTAATGCCGCGCCATTCGCAGCGTTTTACGAGTGTTAAAACGTTACCATGGTCGCCGTATAGGTTCATTTCTTTTGGATATAGATGTAGGATTTTTAGTTTCATACGAGACTCTTTCCGGAAATAATTTTACGTAGTTCTAGCATGGCGGTATAGGTCGTGAAAATACGTTTTGGCTTCTTGCCGGTGCCAGTAAACTTCGTCACGGCTTGTTTCAAATCTTCGACGATTGCGTCGGTTTTGACGCCGTCATATTTGAGGCGGAGCGCCATGTCGGTTGCGCGTGTACCACTAGTTAATTTGACGGATTCCAGGCTAGTAAAATCGACATTCCAGAGCCAAGAAACGTCGCGGCCATCAGCGATTTCGTCATTGATTGCGATCATATAATCGTGGTCTTTGTCGACGAAAGATGCAAGGCTGAGCTGGAAAGCGCTTGGGTTTTTGACGAGCAATAATTCAACTTCTACATCATTGATTTTGAAGACTTCGCCGCGGCCAAAGGCGGACTCGATATTCGCGAGCGCTTTGATGAGGTCGGCGGTTTTCGCATCTGGCAATACGCTTTTTACGATTGCAAGTGCGCCAGCAGCATTGTAGGCATTATAGATACCTTTGACCTTGAGCGGCGTAGAATATTTCTTGCCGTCGATTGCGAAGGTAGCTTTATCGTCGAGCTTTTCGAGCGTGACGAGAGCGGCCTTTTTGGAGGCTTTCTTTTTGTCATGCGAGAGCAAGTCGTCGTCCGATGGGAACTTTTTAATTAAGCTATCCGACAAGCCGAAGAAGGCTGTATTCTCTGCTTTGATTTTGCTAATGCGTGGGTCTTCGCGGTTGAGGATGACGGTCTTTTTGGTGGCTGCGGCAACCTTCTGCAAGTATGCTGCAGTGTGGTCAATTTCGCCGAAGCGGTCGAGCTGGTCGCGCATAACATTAAGCAATAATGCGTAGTCAATTGGTGCGACTTCACTGAACTTTACGGCATGCGCCTCATCGAGTTCAAGCACGGCGATATCGTAATCGAACTTGCCAGTAATTTTGATGTTCTTTAGGATGGCAGAAATAACGCCACGTACGAAGTTGCTACCGGTCTTATTTGTGAAGACTTTGAGGCCTTGGCTCTCGAAGAGCTCGGTGATCATTTTGGTTGTAGTAGTTTTGCCGTTGGTGCCGGAAACTACGACAACGCCATATGGGAGCTTCTTAAGTACATTTTTGACAAAGTTTGGATTAGTACGCTCAATCACAAGGCCTGGCAGCGCAGAGCCGCCATTGCCTTTGAGGCGAGTGATTTTTTGGACAGTTTTGCCAAGAATAATACTTACTTTTTCCATTGTTTGCGTGGAGTCCCGAATAGTTTTTTGAAGTTAATTTTTGGCGTGAATTCAATTGCGTTCTTGCAGTAAATGTAGGTTGCGAGTCTTGCGGCGAGAAGGCCGAAGATTGCGATGTCTGCGAGGCCGAGCCAGAATTCCCAGGTTGGCAAGTTACCAAAGACGCCGCGAAGCATCAAGGCGATTGGTGCGCTTGGTGGGAAATAGCTAAGAACGTAAGTTAGCGTGCTGGTACCGGCTGGCATGAAGACGTTAACGAAGAAGATTGGCAAAATGACCATGATAACCATGACGCTGGAGTAAGAGTTTGCGTCGCGTGCGGTTGGCGAAATAACGCCGACGATGACGCTGAGCGCGGTGAACATGAAGTAGCTACAAACGAGCAAGAGTGCGTACTGTGCGAGGCTGGCAAAGTCGAAGCTGAGCTTGATCCATTCTGGGAGCAAGTTGCCGTTCTGGCCAACCTTGTAAAGAATGAGCATTGGAACGATGAGAATGATGAGCTGAATAAGACCAACGATCATCAAAGAAATGATTTTGCCAACGATGAGATTGACTGGTTTAATGCTGGTAAGAATGAGCTCGCTAATGCGGTTCTCTTTTTCTTCGACCATGGCGCTAGTAAGGCGGTTGCCAAGCACGACCATGAGGATATAGAAACAGACGAGTGCGAGGCCTGGGCCAAGGATTTCCTTGAGCTTTTCGCTATCGTCGATGACATGGTTATCTTTGAAATCGAAAGTGGTAGTTTCATAATCGACGGAGCCGGTAATGACTGCGAAATCGATTGCATCTACGTTAGCGGCGGCCGTCGTGGACATAAGCATGCGGATTGGCATGGAATAGTCGTCAGTAATGCCGGCATTTTCTGGCTTGGTGTAGATTTCGACTTTCTTGGTCTCAGCGAAATCTTTGCCAATGTAGTAGAAGACGTCGATTTTCTGATCTTTAACAGCGGCAATACCAGCGTCCTTGCTTTCTTGGACGGCAAGTTCCTGCTCTTTTTCTTCAGAGTTCATGAACTTGGTGCTAGATAGGTATTGCGCTTCGTCATAAACGCCGAGCTTGAGATCGGAAGTGGCGGTGCCGGCTTCCATAGTTTCGCCGACGTTGTAGCCAACGAGTGCTGCGACGCCCATATAAAGCGCAAAGCCAAGTGGAATAAGGACTGCGGCAATCCAGAAGCTAGGCTTCTTGAGGTTGCGCATGACTTCAAAGCGGATAACTTCAGTAGTTTTACTCATGGTCTTCCTCCTCGCCGTAGATGTCTACGAAAATCTGATCGAGTGACTTGTTGTCGAATTTTTTGCGGACGTCTTTGACTGGCCCTAAAGCACGTGCAACGCCGTCCTTCAAAAGAAGAATATCATCGCAGAGACGTTCAACTTCGTCCATATAGTGCGTGATCATGATGATAGTGCAGCCCTTCTTATGCTGCTCTTCGATGATTTCCATGAGCAAGCGGCGGTTGACTGGATCGAAGCCCTTGGTTGGCTCATCGAGAATAAGAAGCTCTGGGTCGTTCATGACGCAAACGCCGAGCTGAACCTTCTGCTGCATACCCTGCGAAAGCTTGTTGATTTTGGTCTTTGCAAATTCTTCGAGACCGACGCGTTTGAGATAGTTGAGAATCCATTCTTTTGGATTATCGAGGCCGCGAAGGCGTGCGAAGTACATCATTACGTCGAATACGGTTTCCTTTTTGTAGAGACCGCGTTCTTCTGGAAGATAACCAATGCGGATATCGTCGCTTGGATCGAACTTTTTACCGTTAATAAGTAGTTCGCCGCTATCTTCTCTATAAAGGCCAAGAAGCGTGCGAATGGTTGTGGTTTTGCCGGAGCCATTGCTACCAAGCAAACCAAAAATCTCGCCGCGTTTGACTTCAAAAGAAAGATCTTTAATGACAGTCTTTTCGGCAAACGAAATCTTGAAGTGCTTGACTTCAATGATGTTATCAGATTTGTTTGTCATGAAAATATTATAGCATGCTAACAGAGAGTTTATCGTGCCTATGCTTCACAATTTTTAAGGTCAGAAAAATAATTAGGCGCATGAAAAATATTGTAAAAATTTCCATTAGTTTCGTGCTGAGTTTAATGATTTCTTTGCCTTGCTTTGCTGCCGGTGAAGGCCTAGAAGGGCTATACGTGGCTTCTTGTAATGATTTGGAGGTAATTTTTGCGCGCGGCTCAGGTGCTCCGCTTGATGTATCGGAAGAATTTTTGGCGGTCGCAAATGCTGCGCAGCGGATTACGAATGAGTTTTATCTTGGCACACATACAATTGATTTGCCATATCCTGCAGTGAGTGTTGGTGATAATATTCCGCGCTTGATTGGCGCATATATTTCGGCTGGTAAGTCTTATGAATTTGGCGCTAGTGTGGCTACTGGCGTGAATAATTTGAAATCATATTATGCCGAGAAACGTAACGAGTGTCCGGATTCTGACTATATTTTGGTTGGTTATTCGCAAGGCGCGATGGTGATTGCGCAGTCTTTGTCTGTATTTGATTCGAATCATGTGAAGTTCATTATGCTGATTGGCGATCCTAAGACATATTTACCTGAGGGTGAGGGTTTGTTTCCGGAAGCATGTAATGGCGGAGCCTTGTCGCAATATCGTACATATGCACCAAATTGTAGAACTTACGAAGGTGCATTTGGCGGACGGAAACCATATGAATTGCCTGGGCTATCCGGCAAATATTCTTTGTGGTGCAATCGCGAGGATTATGTATGCGGTGGCTCTAAAAATCCTTTACGTAATTCTGGCCATATGGAATATGTAGATAAAATTGGTTGGGGCATGCAATATTTAGCTTTACGCTATCTGGAAAAATACAAGCCTTCAGACATCAGGCCGCTTAGTTTGCGTTCGGCTCCGCTAGATAATTATCTGGAAGACAATTCCCTAGTGAATGATGCTGGCGGTGCTGATATTGATGCGCCGGATGTCTCGGTTTGGCGCGATGGTGATGTATTGAAAATGGAATGGTTGGCGCCGTCGGAAGCGAAATATATGCTTTTGAAATTTAATGGCATAGATTTAGGTTATATAGATGCGAATTTAGGCAAATTTGAAATTCGTGATGTAGATTTTTCTGACGAATATGACTTGTCGCTTGCCTGGATGGATGCGTCCGGCGAGCTGGGCGCGATTGCACGCGCAGAGCCCGAAATTGAACCTAGAACTATCGCTGAGATTCCGAACGATGAACCATCTGAAGACGTGCCTATCGCGCCTATGTCTGAGGTTTCGATTGTTCCGATAGATGAGGCGACGGCTGATGTATTAGAAGAATCAACGACTAGTAGTGGTATTGTTGCTCTACCGGCAAAAATTGTGAAGAAGAATGGGTTGAGTTTTGTGGACAAGACGCAGATTGTTACGACAGTTATTAGTGTGATGGGCGCTGGCGGTTTACTGACGATCTTCGTTATTCGAAAACGTAGAGGCTGATAAACAAAAATAGCCCAAGCGGGCTATTTTTAGGAAAGAGCGAGCTGAATCGCGTGAGCGATTAGCCTTCGATAAGCGTCCAAGCTAGGGACGCAGTATCGAATTCGAGCTGGCAGCTCAATTTGCCTGCGACACATTGAAAAATGTGCTTGGCGGAGTTGCCGACGAATTTGATGCGAGCACCGAGTGTCTCGGTGATCTCGACTTCGCCCTCACCTGCTTTGCGGAAGTATAGAGGCTGACATGGAATGCGACTGTAGTTAAACAGTGCCATGACCTCCACTTTCTCGCTTTTGCTTGCTTGGTTGTTAATATTGTTCATAAATTACTCCTTGAATTTGATTAAATTTTTGGAGTCATTTATGTGAGCCATGGATTTCGGCTCGGTGCCGCCCGTACAATGACAAGATACAAGCGACGATGCATCACGACTGCAGTGACCGAAGTGTGCTGTCGTAATTACATTATAGCGCGGAGAATTCTGCTTATGCTAGTCTTGAAATGCGAGATTTTTGGCAGAATAATAGCGTGGAAAAGCGATATTCGTGTAGTGGATTAATTGTGGGTATGTAATAAGAAAAATCCCCAGAAAACGGAAATGCTACGCTTGGTAGCGTAGCATCTGCGTGTGGTTAACCTAATACTTATATATTAGCACACTTTTGATAAAAAGTCAATAGTATTTTGTAGTTTTTACCATTTTATAGGGGTGAGACCCCATTTTTCGAGTTGTTCATTGCACTTAATGAAGTGATTATTGCCGAAAAATCCGTTGTAGGCGGAGAGCGGTGATGGGTGGGCAGACTCTAAAACGAGATGTTTTTTGGTATCGATCATTGCCTTTTTGCTGCGCGCGTCGCGACCCCAAAGCAGAAATACGAGGTGGTCGCAATGTTCGTTGAGGTATTTGATAATATGTTCCGTAAAAGTTTCCCAGCCTTTGCCGCGGTGGCTGCCGGCGAGATGCGCTTCGACGGTGAGGACGTTATTCAGCAATAAAACACCCTGCTCTGCCCAGCGTTGTAAATTGCCGGAGCTCGGAATCGGTGCGCCGGTTTCGGCGTGGATTTCTTTGAAAATATTCTGCAATGAAGGTGGCTGCTGAATGCCGTCGCGTACGGAGAAAGCTAAGCCATGAGCCTGGCCTGGACCGTGATACGGATCTTGCCCAATAATAACGACTTTGACGTTATTTAAATCGGTCGTGAAAGCAGAAAAGACCTGCTGCTTTGGCGGATAAATCGTCTTGGATTCGTAGGCGGCATGCAAAAAATCGGAGAGCTCTTTAAAATACGGCTGTTCAAATTCGGCTTGTAAGACTGGCTTCCAAGACTCGTGCATTTAGAGTCCAAAGAGCTTAATTAATTCGGCCTGAATCTCTTCGATTGAAGGGCTAGCGTCGACGGTCGGGATATCGTAATCCTTGGCGATATGAAGATAGGCGTTGTCGACTTTGTGTTGGAAGTCCATAGACTTGGATTCAAAAGTATCGTTTTTGGAGTTATCGTCGCGGCCGGTTTGGCGTGCGAGGCGAGTTTCGTCTGGCAAAGTAAGAATTGCGCATTTGTCAGGCTTCACATACTGCTCTGGCATGGATTCTTTGGTGATGCGAACGATTTTGTTCTTGCTGACACCCTGGCCGTAGCCTTGATACGCGAGCGTAGACCACCAGTTACGTGCGGAAACGACGTAGCCGCCTTCACGAAGAACCGGCTCGGCGAGTTTGCGCCAAAGCTCCTGGCGTGCGGCCGTAAATAGCAGCACATGCGTGAGTGGTTCAAGATTATATTTCTTGTCTTTAATAATGCGGCGAAGCTCATGGGCGGATTCGAGATCGCCGTCTGGTTCGTGCATAGTAATAACTGGCTTGCCAGTTTTGCGAAGATGCTCTGCTAGTAGTTCGACCTGAGTAGATTTGCCGGTTGCGTCCTGGCCTTCGATAACGATATACATTTATAACTCCTTCTTAAGTCTATGATAACAGTGATTGCAGAGTGCGCGGTAAACAATTTTTGTTTTACCGTCATCAATGAGGATGTCTGGCCCGTCTGTAGCGAGTTTGCCGTCAATAAAGCGGCAACTGAGTGTAGCCTTGCGGCCGCAGTCGCAAATGGTTTTGATCTCCTCGATTTTATGTGCGAGCTGGAGTAGACGAGTTGACCCCTCGAAGCCACCGTCTTGGCGGCGGAAGTTGAGGCGGAGGCCGTAGCACATGACTGGAATATCGAAATCGACCACTACGTCCATTAGCTGATCGACTTGGGCTGGCGTTAGGAATTGCGCTTCATCGACGAGAATACAGTCTACATCTTTGTAACTTTTCTCAATCTTTTTATAAATATTGTCGCGTCTAGTAAAAGTAAAGTTAGTTTCGCGTTCTGGGCCAATGCGGGTTAAAAGTTTAGTGCCATTTTTTGTGTCTGTACGTGGTTTAATGACGCAAACTTTTTGGCCGCGCTCTTCGTAATTGAAGGCGACCTGCAATAATTGCATCGTTTTACCACACCCCATCGCGCCGTAGCGGAAATATAACTGTGCCATAATTATTATGCTATCATAGTTGTAGAAATTCGGAGGTCAAATGGCATTTTTTGACAGATTCAAGAAATCTGCAGATAAAAAAGGCGTACGCCCGGCTCAACCGACCGGTTGGGAAAATATGGAACCGTCGCAAGAAGTTGATGCTGATGCTGAGCGTCAGAAGCGTAAAATTCTTGGCGCGTATGCGTTGGGTATTAATGCCCTTTCTGAACATGATGTAAAAATGGGCGCCGACACTCGCCAGGATGTAATTGAATCGCTTGCTTCCGGTCAAGTTAGTGACGAGAAGAAACGCGACATTCTTGAGCATATTCAGGATCCAGTACAAGCTAATGGTGCCGATAATGTTCTTAGTGCGATTAATTCGAAACATGAGAAACGCATTCTTGCAGCAATGGGTGTTGCAGGATTTAATAATTACGAAAACGTGAGCGCTGCCGATATTCGCGCGTTTATCGGGCAGTATCCGACTCCGATGGATTTTCAGGCGACGGCCGATAAGTTTTTGCAGCAAGTTGAGCAATACAATGGCCCAGAAAAGCGTGCCGAATACGAAGCCGCAATGACTTCTTTCTTGCATAAGATTTATGGCAAGAAGCAGGAATATTGGGAAAGAATGCGTGAGCTAGATAAGGAAGCAGACCAAGTGCGCGAACGCCATGAGATTGAACGTAGCGCGGAATGGATTCCGGGTGATGTTGCTGTTACGCAAAGCTCTCGCGGCCAGGCACAGAATGGCGTTGTTTCGCGCGAGAATATTGATAATGGCTTAAAGGCTGATGTTAGTTGCGAAGATAGCTATTACTATGAAAAGGATAGACAAATCTTTGGCGTGTTTGATGGTGCTGGCGGCGTAGCTGGTGGGCGTTTGGCTTCACAGATGACAGCAAGTGTCTTGCATGAATATTGCGGCAAATATGCGATGAAAGATTGTTCTTCGCTTGCTGCTGCATTAGAGGATGCCAACAAGCGCGTCGCGAATGAACAGAGTGCCGGTATGTCAACTGCGACAGTGGCGACGGTCTTTAATCGCAACGGCCGCGTGATGCTCGGCTTTGCACAGGTCGGTGATTCTCGTATTTATATTGTCGACGCAAAAGGCAGAGCTCGCTTAATTACCGAGGATGAAGGTGTTGGCCGTATTATTACGAATGCAGTCGGTCATATTAATGAAGACGGCAGCCCGACAGTTAAACAGTTTGGTGAAATTGACTTACATAAAGGTGATCGCGTTGTGATTTGCTCGGATGGCATTACGGGCGACTATGGCGATGATTTGATGAGCGAGGAAGAACTTGGCCGTATTGTGAGCGCTTCGCATGGCGCCGAGGATGCTTCGAGAAATCTTGTTGCGGCAGCACGCAAAAAAGACGACCGCACTGCGCTCGTCTTTGTGCCAGATTTTGATAAAGCTTAGAGCTCGATAGTTTCGCCAGTCTCGAGGTTCTTGGCGACGAATTTTTGGCTGCTTGCTTCGGTTTCGCCGACGACGATGGCGAAGTTTGCAATCTTGCCAGCGCGGTTGAACTTGTCGCCGAGCTTGCGTTCGCTGAAGTCGATGTCGACATTCTTGCCGGTAGCGCGGAGCTTATCTGCGAGCTTCATGCAGGCGGCAAATTCGTTCTTAGTGATAGGAAGAATAACATAGTCGACTGGCTTTGCGGAAGTCATATTAAGCAAGCCGGTTTCTTTCAAAACGAAGAAGAGGCGAGTGAGACCGATACTTCCACCAACGCCTGGGAACTTCTGCTCGGTGAAGTTATTGGCGAGGTTTTCGTAACGGCCGCCACTGGAAATACTGCCGATTTCGCGATAATCCTTGAGGAAGGTTTCGTAAACGGTGCCAGTGTAGTAATCAAGACCACGAATAATCATGAAGTCGATTTCGATGTCGCTCATGCCCTCTTTGGCATTAAGGATGTCAAAGACTTCTTTGAGCTCGTCGAGGCCTTCGCGGACAGTGTCGAGGTTGCCAAGAATTTCGGTAAGCTTAGCTTCGATAGTAGCAAAGTCGCCCTTCGTAAACATGAAGGCGATAATCTTTTCAATTTGATCAGCGGAAAGCTGGAGAGCCTCAAGCGCTTCGCGAGATTTCTCGAGCGGAACTTTTTCGGCGTGGTCAATAATACCGCTAATCTCAGTAGCTTTGTCGGTTGCGTCAATTGCGGTTAAGAAACCAGCGAGAACCTTGCGGTTGCTGATGCGAATCTTCATCTCTGGTAAGTTGAAGGTCTTGAGCGCGTCGTGGATACAAGCGATAACCTTGGCGTCGTAAGTGATAGGAAGCTTTTCGCGACCGATAATATCGCAGTCGCACTGATAGAACTCGCGGAAGCGGCCACGCTGAGCGCGTTCGCCACGGAAGTTGCGGTTAATCTGAGTAACCTGGAATGGAAATACTAAATCATTGTTATGCTCGGCAACGTAGCGTGCGAGTGGAACAGTGTGGTCGAAACGGAGAGCCTGGTCGGCGCTATCAGCAGATTCGTCGGTCTTGCTGACCATGTAAATTTGCTTTTCGGTGTCGCCGCCAGCCTTGGCAAGAAGCACCTCGGTGCGTTCAATGATTGGCGTCTCGATATTTAGGAAGCCGTAATGGTGGTATACGTCGCTAATATTCTGTTTTAGCTGGTCAAAAATGGCCTGCTCGGTTGGTAGTAGTTCTTGCATGCCTGATAGAGGCGACGTATTAATTTTTTTCATACTATTAGTATAGCATAAACAAGAAAAATCCTCCCCTGTTATCCAGGGGAGGTGTGCGATCAGTCATCTTCGTCTTTGATGCGGAAAGGCTTAAAGGCCTTCTTGAATTCTTTCACATCATATTCGCAGGCCTTGCAGATGCGTTCAATTTCTTGATTGCTGGCGCGTCGTAAATCTTCGAAATCGTCTTCTCTGAAGATGTGTGAATCGTTTTCCTTCAGAATGACGCCGTAGCTACCATAGGGCGAATCGCCGTCGAAGAGTTTGTCGCCGCTTACTGCGATGAATGATGCGACTTTCTCGTCTACACCGGTAGGTACGTCATCTTCGACGACCTTTAGCTCAGCAAAGTAGATGCCGGCTTTGCGGATTGGCTTACGTAACTTTTTGCGAAGTATATCGCCGAAGTATACGTAAATATGACTGTCCTTCTTGTATTTTGCTTTTCCCATGTGTCTGAACCCTCCCTTTTTATAAAATTTGATTGATGGGAAACTGCTATTGATTATATCATTATTCTGCAATTTGTCAATGTTTGAAAATGGATGGTGGTTGTGATAAGATAGTGGGGTGAGCGGCTCTGTAGCTCAGTTGGTAGAGCAGAGGCCTGAAGAGCCTTGTGTCGTTGGTTCAAGTCCGACCGGAGCCACCAAATTTGATATATTTAATAAAATACCCGAAAGGGTATTTTTTATATATTAATCTGTTGGATATTGACTTTTTGCAATAAGTATGGTATAATACTAGATACATTGCAGTTTATTACAATACAAAACGCAGTAGCTTATTGTAGTGAGTTCTTTTACGTAGGAGGATAGTATTATGCAGAAAAGTGCAAAAAATGTAACTGTTGAGATGATGAATCTTAGCGAGGAAAGCAAGTCTCTTTTAGAAGGTATCCCTCTTCTTACTGTAATCATGATGGCTAGGCATCACCGCCTAGCGCCTGATAAAGATAAGGTTTGCGCCGGCCGTATTTTTTACAAGAAGTTTGGAAAGATAAAAGGCTGGGTGCGTAGAGATATCTACCCATATGGCCGCAGATCAGATATTAGCAATAGTATCGTACGTCTCGGTTGTGAGGTGAACAGATATTTAAAGAGAGAAGACTTAATAAAAGACGACGCGGATTTTTGCAATAATCAACGTTTCGTAATAAGCTCAAAAATTTGGGCACTTCGTAACAGCGCGCTGACTAGCAGTCCGATTCTTCATTCCGACAATAAGTATAGCTACTGGTCCTTGGCCTGCCACTTAGATTGTGATCAGTATGAGTCATGGGAAGGATACAGCGATCAGGCACTGACGAAAATTGACGAGTTCTTGATTAGTCATTTATCGCCATACAATTATGAGCTTCTTAGCTATAGATATGGTCTTAAGGACGGTAAGTTCGTCAGTAGAAAGGATGTCGCCGCAAAATTCGGTTTTAATAACGAGACGACCGCGGCTAATTACGAAAGAAAGGCATTGAAAGAATTGCATGAAAGTTTAGACGATTTTTTAGCTCTAACAGAAATTGCATAACTAAGTTCCAAAAGCAGGGTTAAGCCAACCCTGCTTTTTTAATGCTTTATTCGGCTCTTATTTATAAGCGTATCCTAGTATGAAAAAGAGCGCGCTAATTTAGCGCGCTCAGCGGTGAAATGTGCGTCTGAACCAGAGGACAACTCTTCCCCAAAGACTTTTTCTATAGCGTTCGTATTCTTTATTAACATATTGAATTTGTTTTACTACGCTACCATCGTCTCGGATGACTTTCACTGTCCTGGTCTCGACTTTGTAACTGTCGTCTTCGACGACTGGTCCGGTGCCTTTTTGTGCATAGAGACCGCCATAGAAGCCGGGTCCTAAGGCGCTACGTCCCATTGGCCCCATCGGCCCCATTGGCCCCATTGGTCCCATCGGTCCATGTCCGTGAGGCCCACCGTGAGGTCCGTGACCACCGAATCCACCCGGACCTCCCGGTCCGCCTGGTCCCATTCCTGGCATAGAATCGCCCCCTTTCTCCAGAAATCTTGAGTAATTATAAAACGAATATTATAAAAAGTCAATGGGCGCTTGTGTTTCGATATACCCTTCGCCATGCTAAAATAGAACTAAAGGGAGTATTTGGAGGTCATATGGACGAAAAAATATTTGAGATTATTTCTGATGAAGAACGCCGCCAAAGCGAAGGCTTAGAGTTAATCCCAAGCGAAAACTATGTATCTACGCAGGTTTTGCGTGCGATGGGATCGGTGCTTACGAATAAGTATTCTGAGGGCTACCCTAACTTCGATGGTTTGGATGGTACTGACGCGAAGGCACTAAAAGAAACTACTGCTGAGAATTTCCGCTACTATGGCGGCCAGGAAAATACTGACCGTATTGAGCGCCTTGCAATTTCTCGCGCACGCCGTCTATTTCATGCCGATCATGCGAATGTTCAGCCTCACTCCGGTGCTCAGGCAAATAACGCCGTTTATAATGCTTGGTTGAAACCTGGTGACACTGTACTCGGTATGGATCTCGCCCATGGCGGCCATCTTACTCATGGTTCTCCGGTTACTCAGAGCGCAAAGATTTATAACTTTATTGGTTACGGCACTAACCTAGAGACTGGTGATCTTGATTATGATGAAATCGAGCGTCTTGCAATGGAGCACAAGCCGAAAATCATCTTGGTCGGCTACTCTGCCTTTATGAAGATTCCAGATTTTGACCGTATTGCCGCAATTGGTGCTAAGATTCCTGGCTGTCTCTTGATGGCCGATATGGCGCACGTAGCTGGCTTGATTGCTGGTGGTGTCCATCCAAACCCACTCGATCATGGTTTTCATGTAATGACCACTACTACCCACAAGACTCTTCGCGGTCCTCGCGGCGGCTTGATTCTTTCTAAGGGCGTTGTTAGTAATCCACTCAAGAAGCCTGGTCACTCCATTGAGAATATTCCTACCCTTATCGATCGCTCCGTCTTCCCTGGTACTCAGGGCGGCCCATTGATGCATGTGATTGCAGCTAAGGCAGTTTGTTTCTATGAGGCGCTTCAGCCAGAGTTCAAGCAGTATGCCAAGCAGGTTGTAAAGAACGCGAAAACGCTCGCAAATGAGCTTAAGGATTGCGGCTTTACCTTGATTGGCGGCGGCACTGATAACCATTTGATTTTGATTGATACAATTAAAACTTGCGGCGTTGATGGCAAGACTTTCGAAAAGCTTTGCGACCGCTGTGGTTTGACTTTGAACGCAAACGCAATTCCGAATGATCCACGCAAGCGCTTCTCGCCATCTGGTGTCCGCCTTGGTACGCCAGCAATCACCTCTCGCGGTATGGGTGAAAACGAAATGAAGATGATTGCGACCTGCATGAATGCAATCGCAGATTTCTGCCCGGCACGCAATAATGGCGAATGGCAAGATATGGAGATTATGGGCAAGGTCATCGTAGAGCTACGCGAAGCGGTGCGCTATCTTGGCAAGAAATTCCCTATTCCTTCTGTAAAAAAATAAGGCAAAAAGATATCCCCGACTGTTTAGGTCGGGGATTTTGCTTGAGTTACGGTTCCGGCGTTTCGCTAGTGTCAGCGTCATGATTTGGCTCGCCGCCAAAGAAGTCGCCTTCTGCGTCGCTACCGGAGAAATCGGGGATCCAATCGCCGTCTTCGGGTGTTCCTGCTTCGGTGGTTGTCCCGATGTCCTGATCAGTTTGCTCATCCGTGTCGTCAAAATCAACATTTCCAGGCTGGCCAAAACCAGGATTCTCAGTTGTTTGCGTGGTCTGAGTGTCCTGTGTCGTGGTTTGCGTGATCTGATCTGTTTGACTCGTCTGAGTAGCCTGCTGCGTAGGTTCTGTAGTTTGCGTGGTAGCAGATGCGTCGGTTGCCTGTGTAGGTTCACTGTTTGTCGCCGTTGTAGCTGTGTCTGTAGCGGTGGCAGCATTTTGGCTTGCGGATGCGTTTGCATCGGCATTCGCCTGATTCTGATTTGCGGCGTTTTGGGCTGCATCTGCGTCGTGGCTAGAAGTCTGCTGCGCGTTTCTTGCAGTAGTGTTTCTCCGAGTCGTAGACGCAGCTATAGTCGAAGTCGGTTCCGATTCTTCAGTCGTATCGACCGGGTCGATGTGCTGCAACACGGTGGTGTGGGTCTCTGGCTCAGCCGTTTCATCTTTCTTTATGAGCATCCACATTCCCACTAACGCCAGTACCGCAACCAAGATAACAATAAGTCTTTTCATGTTTTGTTCCTCCTTGTGGTGGGTATGGTGTTCCTACTAGCGACAAAACTCAAGCTAGTAAAGAACGAGATTATTTGCAAACAATCTTAATATACTAATTATACCACAAAAGGCCGAAAAAGTCAATGAGACTAAAGGGTTGTGCGGTTGTTGAGCGCAGAGGTAAGAGTGATTTGATCGGCGTATTCTAGAGAGACGCCAAGCGGGAGACCGCGGGCGAGGCGGGTGATTTGAAGATCTGGGTACTTCTCGTGGAGAAGCTTGTCGAGTAAAACAGCGGTAGATTCGCCTTCGACGGATGGGTTGGTGGCAATAATAATTTCTTTTACGTCGTCGGCCTCTACGCGCGCAATGAGCTCCTTGATATGAAGCTGGTCGGCCGTGATGCCGTCCATTGGCGAAATGGCGCCTCCTAGGACGTGATAAGTGCCTTTGTAAGCCTTGGTGTGCTCGATGGCATAGATGTCGAGTGGCTCTTCGACGACGAGAACGACAGATTTGTCGCGAGATGGATCTTCGTAGAGCGGCGAGACCTCTTCGCTAGCGTCTATGATAGCAAAGGTAATTGGGCAGCTTTTGACGCCGTCATGAAGCCTAGAGAGTGAATCTGCGATATTTTTCGAGATGCTAGGATCGGATTTCAGCAAAAAGTAGGCGTAGCGTTCGGCAGTACGCGAACCTACGCCTGGTAAGCGCCCGAGCGCGTCGATGACGTCATTGAGAGCGCTAGGAAGCATATTACATTCCGAAGTTACCGAGAGAACCCATGAGTGGCTTCATCTTCTCGGTTGCGATTTCTTGTGCTTTTGCGAAGCCGTCGCGCATACAGTTTTCGATCCAGCGCTCGAGCTCGTGGATATCGTCGAGATCAACCTTGGATGGGTCGATGGTGACTTTCTTTACCTTAAGATCGCCAGTAATCTGAACGACAACTGCTTCGTCGCCAGCTTCGACTTCGACGATTTCGTTCTTGAGCTCTTTCTGAGCTTTGCGAAGTTCATTAAGCATCTTCATTTGGTCCATAGTGGCACCCATACTACTTTTCTCCCTTTTCTTCTTGTTCTGTAACTTTAGAGTATATATATAGTCTATCAGAATTTCGGCTCTTCGGCGAGGTGATTATCTGTTTGAGCGCGAATTTTTCGTCCTTTTTAGCGGTAAAGGTGACATATTCATCGACGTTACTGTTTTCGCTGATGATTTTGTAATCTTCATACTTAGCAAGAAGGCTATAGAATTTGCCGTTTTGGGTGTCCTCGGTGATGAGGATTGGCGTTTCTTTGTTGACGTTATCAGTAATAATCGTGAGGTCGTTGTTGAAGTTGTTGGCGACGCGTGGGGCGTAATGGTAGCCGTAGACGAAGTGCGAGAGGCCGGATCCGACAATCATAGCGATAATGACGACCATAGGGACGATACCGAAGAGGTGAGCGTATGGGTTTTCTGGGAAGAGTGAATACCATTTATCTACAATAGATTCAAAGCCTGCAGCGGTAAGGATAGCGATTGGAATAATAACTGTAATAGCGACGTCGCCATTGAGACCGGATAAGAAGATAGCATAGATTGCGAGGAGGCTGACGACCGAGTTGCGAGACATATACATCTTGCCGACAGAGGCGAGAATGCCAATAATGACGAGCGTTACGGTTGCGAGGCCGAAGAGTGGCGCCAGGAAGATGCTGTCGTAGACGAGACTAAAACTAAAGAATGGCGCGAAGGCGTTGGAAATGTTTTGGATGATGGCGCCGATGCTGAATTTCGGCATGAAGAGTAAGGTTTGAATATTCTCTGCTTTGAGAATGCAGCCAATAACGAGTGGCGAAATAGCTAGGATAAAGATGCCGAAGCTGAGCACGAGCTGCGGTAAGGTGAGCTGTTTGAGCGCGAAGCGCAGATGCGGATGAATGATGCCGGCCGCTGCGATTGCGAAAGCGACATAAAGAAGATGTGGCGTGTAGGCGGAAAGCGCGAGGCTTAAGAAGAATGCGATTACGAGTAGTGGATGTACACGATCATTGCCGACGATCTTGGAGCCGAGCCAAAGGATGAGTGCGAGCCAAAATACATACATAATTAGTGGCGTGCCATTCCCTGCTAGGAAGAGGAAAGCGGTTGAAAGGGTTGTTAGGGCGGAGCCGATAATAGCAACGTCGTTCTTAAACCAGCGGTTTAGGAGAAGAATAATGAAGAAGCCAGCCATGACGGCAATGATAATAGATGGAAGCTTAATTGCGAATAAATTGAGGCCTAGGAAATGAAGGCTGACTTTCTGGATGATATGGTACGGGAGATTGATGATATTGCCGTCGGCAATGAAGTGGCGGTTCAATTCGCTGGATGCGATTGCAGAATCCATTTCACCTTGACCAATACCGCCAGGTGCGACAGTCGGCAAAAAACTAAGTAATGCGAAGAAAATGAAAGCTAAGACAACGTAGCCCAGCCCGATGCGGTGTCGATACAAAAAGAATTGTTTAGTGCGTTTTTTCACTAATTACATTATAGCACTAGTGCTAATACTCTGCCCAGTATAAAGTGTCACCAACGAAGACTAAGCGCTTGTCTGGATCAAATACAGCGTAGTCGGAGAGCTCTAAATCGGCAAAGTATTTCTTGTATTCTTTGTCAGTAATATCTTTGCGTTCGAACTGGCGTCTACTTAGGGTTGTAATTGAGCCGACGTCAGACCATTCAGTTGGTGCGATGTCGCGGGATGCATTGTCTGCAGCAATCATGTTGATATTTTGGCGATAGAACTCGCTTTTTGCGCCACCGCGATGGTGGACGACGATGGTTTTAATTTCAGTATTGTTCTCTGCTTCGTAGTCTTCAATTTTGCGTACGATTAGGCGCAACTCGGCGAGCTCGACGCGATTGGCGATTTGGACATCAGTAATGAAAGTTGAGCAGCAGTAAATTACGATTGCGAGAAGCGCCATTGTGCCGCCTACGAAGTAATTATTCTTCTGTAACTTCGGGAAGAAATACATCAACGTAATGATGCTGATGCTGAGGCTAGCGAATAATGCTGGCGTGATTCTTGGTGCAATATAGAATGAATCGGCGATGATGCCGTAGTAAATTGGCGAGAAGAAGCCGAATATGGTTGCGACCGCGAGGAAGGCAAATTCTTTGTACTTGTGGTTGCGGATTAAGTGGATAGCTAAAGTGATTCCAGCTGCGGCGACGATTGCGACAATCAATAGTGGCGGGAATAGATAGAAGGTCGTGAGCGCGGATTTGATGTAGGTCTTTAAGAGGAAAATCGTGCGCGAAACGAGCCAGGAAATTGAGAGATGGATTGATGTGCTCTTGGCGCTAGAAATGCCTAGGATGGCGCAGTGGAGTTTGGAAACGAGTAGAACGATGCCGATGCTGAGGACCATAGAAAGCAATACTAGGCCGGCGCGTTTGAACAGAGTTTTATCGACTTTGCCTTTGTTAAGAATGAAGACGAGTGGCAAAGCGAGAATAACATAGAGCGCGTAGTAGTTTTGGTAAGTGCTGATTGCTAGAGTCAGGAACAGAAGTGATAGCAGTACATTCTTTAACTTGTGTTCTTTTGTTAGGAAATATAGTGAAACTGCCACGAATAGCAATGCCTGTGGGTGGCTTGGGAGTAGATAAATAAGCGCATCGCAAATGAATGGGTTAACCGCGATGAATGAAATCGCAAAAATTAACGGGATAGAAATTTTTTTCTGCTTTAGGGCTTTTGCAAAGACGCTATAGAAAATCGTGGAAGCAATGGCCATGACAATAATCTCGATTGCAAAGAATACCCACTGGTTTTGGAAATAGGTGATGCCGAGTTTTGAGAGTGGAGCGTGCAGGAGCCAATAAGTAATAGACATGTGACGACCTTGAGTTGTAATGATGTCGCTATTGAAATATTCGCCAAAACTCATCTGGTCGAAGCCGTTGACGCGGCCGCCGTAATTATCTCCGATGTAGGTTTGGTTTAGGTAGCCAACATATGCAGCGAAGCTGATCGCAAGAAAAATGAGAAATACGATGAAAGTTTGGGATTTTAGAAATGATTTGATTTTTGCTAACATTAGGTGACTCCTTATTCGTGTTTAGTATCCAATGACATAAAGCGGACGCGCTCTTTATCGAAGAAGAGCTCGATTTTGCCAGTTGCGCCACGGCGGTGCTTAGCGAGAATGAGATCGGCGATATTTTGACGGTCGGTTTCTTCGTTGTAGTAATCTTCGCGGTAGATGAACATGACGATATCAGCATCCTGCTCGATGGAGCCGGATT
>DESW01000001.1 GCA_002361425.1 Candidatus Saccharibacteria bacterium UBA3304
CAATCAAGCTCGAATATACCAAGGACGGCAAATATACGTACATTATTGGTGACGTAGCTGAAGGTGTAGGTGGTTTCGCGATTGTACTCTATAAAGAGAACAAGAAGGACGGCGAATGGAAGATTCTTCAGGGCGGCCACACTTTTACGACATGTGATCAGTATACTGACGAGCAGAAGAAATTCATGAAAGATTACAAGTATATCGATGATGATTTGAGCTCTAAGTATATTGGTTGCTACGAGGGTGAAACTAGCTTCCCAGAATAAATAGCATTAAAAAAGTTCCGGTCTGACCGGAACTTTTTTGTTGTCTCTAATTAGTTGTAGAGATTCTCGACCTGGATGCTTGGACCCATGGTAGTAGAGATGAAGACGCTCTTGACGTACTGACCCTTGATGGATGCAGGTTTCTGAGCCTTGAGGCTTTCGATGAACGCATTGACGTTCTCTGCAATCTTGTCAGCACCGAAGCTTACCTTGCCGAGGCCAACGTGAATGATAGCCTGCTTGTCGACACGGTATTCGATCTTACCAGCCTTAGCTTCCTTAACTGCCTTCTCGATATCGGTGGTAACGGTACCAGCCTTTGGATTTGGCATGAGGCCCTTAGGACCAAGGAGGCGAGCGTACTTACCAAGCTTTGGCATGTACTGTGGGGTAGAGATAAGAACGTCGAAATCGAGCTGTTCTTTGTCGAGGCGCTTGGTGAACTCTTCGTCCTCTGCGATATCTGCACCAGCTGCCTTAGCTGCCTTAGCGACATCGAGTGGAGCAAATACAGCTACGCGAACAGTTTTACCGGTACCTGCAGGCAGGGTAACAGTTGCGCGGATGTTCTGATCTGCCTGGCGTGGATCAACACCGAGGCGGAAGTGCATCTCAACGGTAGCGTCAAACTTAACTGGGCTAGTCTCGATAGCGAGCTTGATAGCATCGGTAAGGTTGTAAACTTTACCTTTCTCAAGCTTTTCGACTGCCTTGCGGTAGTTCTTGCCACGGCGTTCGAGGCGGCTGCGAGTAACTGGCTTTGGACCAGCTTTCTTTTCTGGTTCTGCAGCAGCTTCAGCTTTGCGAGCCTGGCGCTCTTCTTCAGCTTTGACTTCTTCTACGTGCTTCTTAGATTTTTTACCAGCTTTAGCGAATTTTTCCTCTTCGACGGCTGGGGTTTCTTCGACTACAGCCTCTACTGGAGTCTCAAGATCTTTGGCTTCTTTTTCTGCCATTTGAAATCCTTTCGCGGTACAAACGAGTTTTAACTCTCCCGACCTTAAATTTAACTTTGTTTAGTATAGCAAAATCCACCCCTGTTGTCAAGGTGTAATAAAAAAGTGCCCAAGCTTAATACTTAGGCACGTTAATTAGAGCGAAAAGCAACAGATTTAAGGAAATTGAATCTAGCCTATCAAGATAACCGCCGTGGCCGCGCAAGGGATACTCGATAACGTTAAAGACTGGTACGTTACGAATGCCGTCGCCAGAGTCTTTAATGTCGAGCTGCCTCTTTGTAGCCGAGCCAAGCAGGTCGCCGATTTCTGCAGTTACGCCGCAAATCGCTAGAAATACAATAAGCTGCGGATTGTATTCTAGGCCGAGCAGTGGGCAAATAGGAATTGCGATTGCTGTGCAGAGAATGCCGCCAACGTAGCCCTCGACTGTCTTGTTAGGTGAGATTTTTGCCGAAAATTTTGCTTTATGTTTGCCGAGGAGCTTGCCAAAGGTGAAGGCGCCTACATCGGACAACGAGCAAACAATTACGACGAATAGAATCTGTTCTTTTGTTAGCATCAGGCACGCTAATGATGCAAAGCAGACGATATAGAGTTGAGCGCACCAGGCACCTGCAGGGCCGCAGGCGTCGGGCTTCATTCTATAAGGCTGGCATTGCGAAATGGATGAGATTTCGACCGCACACATCAGTAAACTGATGATAAATAGCGTCGGGAAATCTGCTCCGTCAAAAGCGAAGTAGAACAATGCTAACGCTCCAATTATCCAAAGGGCGCCAATTAGTCTACCTTTCATAGAAACCACCCCTTTCTCCGGTATTTTGTAGACAAATTAGATGAGATTATTACAACAAAAAGCGCCCATTCTGTCAATGAGCGCCTTGAGTTTATTAGTCAGATTCTTTGTATAGGCCTTTTTTGAGTGCCTCGGCTGCGGTGATGACGACTGCATCATAGCCGATATTCTCTTCGCCTACCATATCCTCTGGGATAGAGTTGTCTAGGCAGTATAGCTCGCTGCCAGTACTAGATTTGAAGTTTGCAAAGATTTCGAGCTCAGTCTTGGTAACTTCGGTTTCGCAGTTTGCTGCAATATGGGTATCTTTATCAAATGGTCCAACGCCAACTTTAGCTGTCGTCCAAGCGCCATCTGGCAACTTGCGATAGGCAAAGCCGTATCTATCGTTATTCTTTACCTCGCCGATCATATAAGTGCCGTCGGCATTGGTTTTAATGGATAGGATTGAGCCATAGTTGAAGCCGGCTGCACCGACGAGTTTACCGATATTAACATCAAAGTTCTTTAGGGCGAGATCTTGTTTTTCTTCGCTAGCGCCACCTTCGCTGCTGGACTCGCTAGACTCAGATTTATCGCCATCCTTCTTGGTCTCTGCCGGCTTATTAAATAGAACGAGAGCGCCAAAGAAAATCGTAGTTATGGCAAATATACAGGTCGTAATTTTAAAGACCAAGTCAGTTTTTGGTTTGATTGGCTCCTGCAATACGATATCGTTTGGATCTTGATCGATAGTTTCCATAATAATTCCTTTTAACTTAAGCTTATTTTAGCATAAAAAAGAGCCTCCGTTTCCGGAGGTTCTTCTTCTAGAGGCTAATTACTCTACAACTTCGACACCCATCGAGCGTGCGGTACCTGCAATAATCTTGCAAGCGCCAGCTTCGTCGATAGCGTTAAGCTGATCTTTCTTGACGGCTGCGATCTCTTTGATCTGATCCATAGTGATCTTGCCGACTTTTTCGGTGTTAGGGCGACCGCTACCTTTTTCGAGTTTGATCTTTTCGCGGATCAAATCATCGACTGGCTGACCAAGGCACTTCCAATCGAAAGTGTGGTCTTCGTAGACGGCGATATGAACGATAACGTTCTTACCCATGTATTCCTTAGTAGCTTCGTTGAATGGGTTAATGAAGTCCATCATGTTAAGACCCCACTGACCGAGCGTGCTACCTACTGGAGGTCCAGCAGTTGCCTTACCGCCAGGGATACGCAACTTCAAGTTGCCAATAACCTTTTTAGCCATTTGTTAATTTCCTTTTTGCCGGTATTTTGAAGCGCTTCACCGGCTTATTACGATTAATAATCGTGCGTAACGGGGTTAATTATACCGCAAAACACACTAGTCGTCAATCTTCTTGACCTGGAGAGCATCGAGCTCAACTGCAGTTTCGCGACCAAACATGGAAACGAGAACTTTGAGCTTACCCTTGTTGGTATCGATTTCAGAAATCGTACCTTCGAAGCCCTTGAATGGACCATCGATAACAGAGACGACCTCGCCTGCAGAGTAGTTGACGGTGAACTTTGGATCGTCAACGCCCATGCGTTTCTTGATCTTCTCAATTTCCTTCTTGGAAACTGGGGTTGGCTGGGTGCCGGTACCGACGAAGCCGGTAACACCTGGGGTGTTGCGGATGATGTACCAAGTAGCATCAGAGAGTTTCATTTCGACAAGGACGTAGCCCTGGAAAATCTTCTTCTCAACGATACGGCGCTTGCCGTTCTTGATATCGATTTGCTTTTCTTTTGGTACCATAACGTCGAAGATCTTATCTGCGAAATCGACGCCGTCGAGACGCTGGCGGATAGAATCTGCAACTTTATCTTCGTAGCCAGAGTAGGTGCTTACTGCGTACCATGCGCGGCTACCATCATAGCGGTTAACTGCCATAAATTAGTTTCCTCCCAGGAGTTTATTAAATATAAATTGAAGCAGGGCATCGAGCAACATGATAGCGGTTGCTAGAATAACGACATAAATGATAACGGAGAAAGTCATCTTCCAAGTCTCTTTGCGGTTTGGCCAGCGAACTTGGCGGATTTCCTGGACGGAACCACGGAAATAACCAACTTTCTTATCTTTTTTGTCGGCCTTCTTCTCGGCTTTTTTGATTTCTTTCGCCTTAGCCTTTTTCTCAGCTACGGCTTTTTTGCTCTCGCTACCTTTAGCCTTAACGCTAACTTTGCGAGTTACGACCTCGTCTTTGTCTTCACGGGTCTTTTGGCCATCGTCTTTGGCCGAAATGCGTGTAACTTTCGTTGCCATAATTACTCCATTAAAAATAGTCCTGCTTCGGACTTGTCAATAGTATAACAAATCCGCAAGCAGGACGCAAGACTTTTTTAGAAGAGGTAATTAAGGTAATCGCGCATCATGCGAGAACCGGAAATTACATCTAGGTAAGCGATAAGCTCCTTGTGGATCCAATATTCGAGATCGAAATCATTATTCCAGGCATCTGCTGCGACTTCCATCTGGCGATAGAGCTCTTCGCATTCCTCGGCCTCGGTTTTACCAGAGATAGTGAGGTAATTGTCGGAAGGCATATCCGCAACGCCGCCATCGTGCGTAGAAATGAGGAGACCCATATTGGCAATATCCTTCATCCAGCTCGTACCGCAAGCCTCAAGACCAACGATAGGCGTATTAATGGAGCTGTTTGCGCCAAGGCTAAGGCCTAGGCCGAGCTCCTCATCGTAATCTGGCAAGTAGTGGACGCGCTCCTTAAGGATAGGATTCGTATCGATAATGTGGAGCAAGTCCATAAGCTTGTTAAACATCGTAGTATCGCCCATGTGGACACGACCGGCAAGGATGTAATGGGCATTATGCTTCTCAAGAATCTCAGCAAGGCGCTCCGGATTGCTAAATGGTAGCCATGGACGCTTGTAATCAACGAAGCGGCGCTTGAAATCAAAGAGAATGGCATTGTTTGGAATCTGAACGGTCTTGCCGTACTGATCGGTGCGGTGCTTCAGGATATCGTTGAGACGTTCGCGGCCAATCATCTTTAGTTCGCGAATATCATCGGCAGTAATCTTATTGACGTTTTCCTCGAAGTCGCGCGCAACTGGCAAATCAAAACGATCAAGAATATTGTGATCGTAGTAGTAATTCATGATCTCTGGCAAAGTCCAGGTGCGCATATGAATACCGTTGGTGACGGATTTAAACTTAACCTTTGCGCCGTTGATATCATGGTAATTTGCAACACGAGCGTGAAGCTTACTAACGCCGCTACGAAGCTCAGCGATCTCGACGGTTGGAGTAGAGAGACGAATTGTGCCGTCGGTGAATTTGTCGGAAAGCCAGCGCTTAACGGCGACACTCTTAATGTTCGGGAAGACATACTGCTCGAACTGAGAATAATGGAAGGTAGCTTCAGCTGCCTGAACAAGTGTGTGGTTAGTATAAAGCGTGTGCTTACGGGTATAAACTACAGCTTCATAGAAATCCATGCCGGAACTTACGAGCTCATCGAGACGAGCGACGGCTGCGAAGAAGGTTGCAACCTCGTTAAGCTGAATAACTGCTGGGCGAAGACCGACAAGCTTGAGCGCCTGATAGCCGCCAAAGCCCAAAGATACTTCCTGATAGAGACGGTGGTCGGAACCGGACTCGCCAGAATAAAGTTCGCCAAAGTTTGGTTCGGTAATGCACAAGAAGCGAGATGAGCCCATCTTTTTCTCGACAACATCGAGCTCGACAGAGGTGGTTGCAGTCTTAATGCGGACGGTGTCTACAAAGTTAAAGCCAAAATCTTTGTAGTTCTTCTCGATATGGAAATCGATTTGTTCCATATCGACCATCTTCTGATGAGATTCCCAAGGATAGAATGGGGTAACCAGAACGAAAGGCACCTGAAGCTGCTCAGCGACACGGCGCATATCTGCCGCCAAAACGCCAAGACCGCCGCCACCGCGAATACCGTTGGCCTTATCGTAAGTCTCGATCGTCCAATAACAATACGGACGCTCTGGCGAGAGTTTATGAGTTAATTTTTCGCGCTTAATTGCTTGGTAAAATTCTTCGACATCTTCTACGCTATCAAGAGGTTGGTAGCTAGAAGTTGGCTTTTTGTCTTGGTTGTCCACCCTTTTTCCTTATCTCTTATGCTTATAACTCCTTCCATTGTAGCATAAAAAATGAGCCGCGTGTATTAGCGGCTCAATTTTTAAGGGTATACTAAATATTCTGCGCCATTCTCCATCAACTCCTCTGATAACATCACTAGGAAATAATGCTCGAATTTGCGCTGGTTCGTGGTGCGGTCCTTAGTCTTGATGTAATGTTTTACGGTTTCGGCAGGAATAAGGGCGCACGGTGAGATTGTGTACGTCTTAAAAAGATTTAAGCGTCTATTGTATTTGCGGGGCGGGATTATCGCGATCGGCACAAATACGCAGTTCTCAAGCTGCTTAGAACGTTCTAGGCTCATAGCGATGAGCGACATAGTTGCAGGATCGATTTTCTCGTATCCCTGATACTGTGGAAAGCTATCAAAGACAGTGGCTTTCCTGGTTGCGCTTGGCGCAATCATGACAATCTGGTTGTCTGCGATAAACTCACTGCAAGCGGACAGATAATCGAAATTAAAATCCTTCGCTAATCTGTCAACGACTTTCATTTTTTCTTCGTCGAGAATCTTGCTCATTTTTTCGCGGGTGGCTGGCGTAATGGTCGGAACTATGTAGAGCCCGAATACTTCCATACGGTCAGCGACGGGCGCCAATTCTTCATACCAGGCCAAATTAACAGGGAAAAGGTATTTTCTGTTCGGGTATTCCATTAAGCAAACGGCAATCAAGCGAATGATTTCGCCGAGTGTTGGATGGTTAAAACCGAATACAATACCTTTTTGAATGCGCGGAAAGAATCCGCGAACTTTGCTGGGAGCACCCCAGTTCAAAACGGCTGCGATTTGGTCGCGAAGGTTTTTGCCGAAATCGCCCGACCGACATCTGGCGCGACATTCGCCTATCCAGAGGATCGTTCGACAAGCAATACCAACGAGTCTCATTTCTTTTCGCATCTTATGGCAACCGAGTGACTCTAAAATCGAGTAGCGGTTAGCTCGCAAATCTTCAGCAATCTTTTTTGAGCCGCGATTCTGGATGCGTCTGATTGAAGTCTTCTTCACGTTCAAAGTAATATCAACCCCTTTCTAAAAGTACATTCAGGTCCACAAATTGCCCGAATTGATTTCTATATTATATAATAATTTGCAAGATTTTTCTACTAGTGCTATAATGGGTTACATCCGATTGGGGATTCGCCAAGTGGTAAGGCAGTGGGTTCTGGTCCCACCATTCGGGGGTTCGAATCCCTCATCCCCAGCCAAGATTTAAAAGAAGCCGCAAAAGGCTCTTTTTTATGGAAAAAAATAAAGGAGTAATAATGAAAAACCAAAAAACACTAGGTATCATTATTGGCGCCGTTGCTGCTATTGCGGCGTGTGTCGGTATGATTATCTTCCTCGTGCCTGGAGATAATAAAGGCGAGAGTAAAGCCGATAACCCAGAGGCTGCATATAATACTAAGGGTAAATGTAAATTCTATGAGTGCTTGAATGCCCTTACTAACGAGAGCACTCCAGAAGAGGTCGAGAAAGTGATCGGCTTCAAGCCAAAATCTGAAATTGACGAAGAAAAGAAAACAGAGAAGCATACCTGGGTCTTCGACAATAAACATACTATTGTATTAAATGGTAGCTCTTACGGTGGTAAGAGACACACCATTAGCATCAGAATCTACGACTATGATTATGATGATATCGAGCAGAAAGGCGTTAAGTTTGATAAGGTTAGCGAAATCAAGGCTAATATCAATAAAGGCGACGGCGTTAGCTACGAAGAATTCAAGGAAAAAATGGGCGGCGTCGATGGCGTCTTGATCGAACTCGGCACGACTAAAAAGTACGAATGGCGTTCTACTGACTCCGAAGGCTACATGACCGGCACCTTCAATAGTGACGGCAAATGTACTTTCATGAGTGGCATGACCTACTAAAATAAATAATCCCCGCGCTATGCGGGGATTATCACTGTCCACCATTGGAACCCGAAGATATGGCTGAATAGGAAGAAGAAAAACGCGGCAATATAGCTAAGGTGTGCAATATAAACTGCAGCACTGGCGATATCCTTTGAGCGTTTAATTCTTTCGTCCTTCTCGAGCGTCACGCGATCGCAGACTTCCTCGACGGCTGAATTCATCGTCTCGGTCACGACATCGAAAATGAAAATCGCTCCCAAAATGATATATTCAAGCGCGTTGAAGTGAAAAATCAGACCAAGCGCAACCGCTGCCACTATCATCAACGGATAGATACGGTGAAACGTGCTCGACTCCTTAAACATTATCCTTAATCCATTATTTGAGTCGTCGATATTCTGTTTAAGGTGCCTAAAGATGTTCTTCTTTGATGGTCTTTCATAGCTCATGAAAATCACCCCCATTCCGAACTTCAACCATTCAAAACTAGCAATATTATACAATATTTTTAGCAATTAATCGAGCCTCTCTGCCTATTGACAAAAATAGCGTTTTGTG
>DESW01000023.1 GCA_002361425.1 Candidatus Saccharibacteria bacterium UBA3304
TAATCATGTCGTCGATGGCTTTTTCGGCACGTTTCTTTGCATCATCTGGGAGCTCAAGGTTCTTGATTTCCTTGCGAGCGTCATCGCGAGCCTGGCGGAGAGAGATTTTAGCCTCTTCGACCTTGCCACTAGCGGTCTTTACGATTTCCTTACGGCGTTCCTCGGTAAGTGGTGGGATTGGAACGCGAATAACACGGCCATCGTCAGATGGGTTAAGACCAAGAGCCTGGTCGGCGCGAATTGCGCTAGAAATCTTATCGATATTGGACATATCGTAAGGAGTAATAAGGAGCATAGTTGCACCAGAAACAGAAATGTTAGCAATCTGATTAAGTGGGGTGTACTGACCGTAAACCTCGGCTTTTATGTTTGCAAGCATGTCTGGATGTGCGCGTCCGGTACGAACCTTCTTCATTTCTTCCTTGAAGCGTTCTACGGTTGCGGTCATTTTAGCTTTTACGCCGTTAGTATCGAACATAATTTTTCTAGCTCCTCTTTATTCTTAAATTTTATCACGATTTCACCGGTGCCACGGGCGCTGGTCTTGATTGCGGTCTTCATGCCGAGGCGATCACTAATGCTCTCGGCGTAAGTATCGGTTTCCTGTTTTTCGCGTTCAGCACCAGCTTTTACTGCCTTCGCGCGATTATTGAGGTTAACTTTGTACTGCTCAACCTTACGAGCAGACCAGCCCTCGTCAATAATCTTCGGAAGAACCTTTTCGATCTGCGCCTCATCAAGCGTTACGAGCGGGCGCATCTGGCCTTCGGAAAGCTTGTGCTCAACCATGGCATGCTTTGCGCTATCCGGGAGGTTAAGCAAGCGAGTCGTATTAATAATTGCGGATTCGCTCTTGCCGACACGCTTCGCGATTTCGGCATTAGAGAGATTGAATTGCGAACGGAATTTTGCGTAGACAGTTGCGATTTCGATTGGATTCAAATCTTCACGCTGAACGTTCTCGATAAGAGAAATTTCAAGGCGTTTCTGTTGGTCGAGCGTGCGGACGATAGCCGGAATCGTATCGAGATTTGCCATGCGGCTTGCGCGCCAACGACGTTCGCCGGCAACAATCTGGTACTTATCGCCTTCTTTTACGACGACGATAGGTTGAACAACGCCATTCTCCTTAATGGAACGAGAAAGAGCCTCAAGCTGCTTTTCGTCGAATTCGCGGCGAGGCTGGTCTGGATCTGGAATAATCTGATCGATAGCGATCTCTACGAGTTTGCTGTTCTTTTCGTCTTCTTCCGCAGTTGGATCAAAAAAGTCATCAACGGTGTCGGTTGGGATTAGTTTATCTAATCCGCGGCCTAGTCCACGCATTGCGCTCATTTAACACGCTCCATTACTTCTTCGGCGAGAGCCTTGTAAGACTTTGCGCCCTTAGAGAAGCGGTCATACTGGCCAATCGCTACACCGTGGCTTGGTGCCTCAGCGAGACGAACGTTACGCGGGATAGTAACATCAAATACTTTGTCTTTGAAGTAGCGTTTAACTTCGGCAAGAACCTGGGAGCTAAGCGAAGTACGCTTATCATACATCGTTGCGAGCACACCGAGAAGCTTGAGCTTTGGATTGATACCCTTCTTGATGTCATTAACAGTCTTAAGAAGATCTGCGACACCCTCGAGTGCGTAGTATTCAGTCTGGACTGGAAGAAGCAGATAGTTAGCTGCCGCCATACCGTTAACAGTGAGAAGCGAAAGGCTTGGCTGGCTATCAATGATAATAAAATCATAATCTTTAGCAACCGAAGCGATAGCATGTTTAAGGATAAAGAATTTGTCTGGGCTAGACTTCGCGTTCATGTTAACTTCTGCATCTGCGAGCTCAACATTAGTTGGCGCAAGATAGAGGTTCTTGCATTTCTTCTTGTCTGGTTGAACGATAATATCCTTGAGCTCGACCTTTGCTGGAGCCTCTTCGCCCTCCTCGAGTTCATCTTCATTAATCGAACCGCTAAGCATCACGGCGCTAATAGTCTTAGTAGCGTCTTTTTCTTTGATGCCAAGGCCAGAGCTAGCGTTGCCCTGAGGATCAAAATCTATAAGCAAAGTTTTCTTTCCTGCCTTTGCGAGATAAAAAGCCAAGTTGACAGACGTAGTGGTCTTGCCAACACCTCCTTTTTGATTGGTAATCGTAATCACCTTTGCCATAATACTATTCTACCACAAGTAAGAGTCAATAATCTCTGGAAGTGGAATTTCGAGTAGTACTAGGCAGTTTTCGTCGAGACGTTCGCCGAGATGGCTAATGAGGTCGAGTTCGTTTGTAAAGAATAGAACCTTTTTGTGAGCATTATTTACTGGCTTCTGACCGAGGATGAGAACCTCTGAAACCATATCGAAGTCAATCTTTGCGAGCTTACGCACATCGTCAGTTACGAGGATGCGATCTGGAGCTTGAATGTTATAGAGCGCCCGCATGCCATACTTAAGCGAAGTTGCCGAAGTAGAAGCGGAGTCATCCAAAATGACGCTATTATGAAGGCCTTTGGCCGGGGACATACGGCCATGCACTGGGCGAATCGCTGCAACACCAGCAAGAATCTTCTCACGGTCAATCTGGAACATTTTAGCAATAGCGCAGGCCATAACGACTGGGCGCATATTATGCTCGCCGATAAGCTTAACGACAACAGGAATATGCTCGCGTTCTGGGTTGACGATATCACCAGCCTGACCGTCGAGGCCGGAATCGTGATTCTCGAAGTAGAAGTCAGCTGGAAGCTCATCGCCATAAGTCGTAATCTCTGGATTGCGGAGATACTTAGCAAACTGCTGAGGAACGTCGTTATAGTTGATAACGACATGCTTTGCGCGATTAGCAAGCGCAAAGAATTCGCGAGCTTCCTCGTCCGTTTCGCAGCTAGTAATAACTACGATATCTGGATTAATCTCTGGGAATTCGCTCATAGACTTGTAGTCTAGAACTACAACATCTGGATCAGCAGCTTTATTGACGCCCATAGTGACCGTCAAAGCCTGGCCGAGAATCATGCCAATACAGCGAATGGCAGATTTGCGGCCATAAGAACCGGTGATGACGATGGTTTTTATCTGAGGATTCTTACGGAAGTAACGCTCGATTTTGCTCTTAGCGTCAAAGATCATTACTTCTTGCCTTTCTTGGTAGTCTTAGCAGTTTCTTTCTTTGCTGCTGGCTTGCGGCTATAAGATGCAAGCAATTCTTCCTTAGAATGAACACCGAAGAAGAGATCGGTAAGACCGTTAACCATGAGATAAGAACCGAAGATTGCGATGTGCGCTGCTGCGCCAAGGTTAGTGCCACCAAACATCATGAAGGCGAGGATACAGCCAATCATACCGTTAACGACCCACATGAAGCGGTCAGTAACGTTGTCGAAGCTAGCAAAGCCCATTGCGATAGTAACGATGGAAGCAAAGACAACATAGGCCGATAAGTAAGTAATGCGTAGCCAGGTTAGTTCGTCTGCACTCTTTGCATTTGGATCGATTGTGTAGAGCAAAGCGACGGCAATGAAGAGCTCGATTGCGCCTAGGATTAGTGGAAAGCCCCAGTTATGAGAGCGGCGAGTGCGATAAAGCACGTTTGCAATCTCGATGAAGGCGAGACCAAACATAGTCCAACCAACAATCTGGGTCATTAATGATAAATCGTTTTTAGGAGCGAACATGAGGCAGAGACCTGCTACTACCGAAATCGCACCCTTCATGGCAAATGTAAGCCAATGACTTTCGACAAATTTAGTTTTTTTATTGCTCACTTGAAAAAGCTCCTTAAATCTAATTTAAGGATACAACACGCTTATGCTTTTTGCAATAATTTATCCCTTAAACGTGGCGGATTTTGGCACGTGTTTTTTCGATAATATAGTCGAGTTTGTATTTAGCTGGACTAATAATCATATCGTGTGCGTGGAGATACTTGAGCTCCTCAACGCCGAAGCTACGTTTGAATTGGCTAACGCCATAGAAACGATGCTTGGTCTCATCGAGGCCAGTAATGCCCCAGAAGTTATAGCGCTTAATGCCGCGCTCGCGCGCATCGCGCATCGCCTGCATGTGAAGAAGCGGCGCGCCAGAATACTTAGTACCGAGTGCGGTCGAAACGCCATAGTGATAGCTGGCTTCGTTGCCGTAGAAAATCATGAAGTTCTGTGCAAGAATCTCGTCACCGAGCTTTGCAGTATAGAGCTTAACCTCGTCATATTTAGCGAAGGCCTCGAACTGTTTGGTTAGGAAGCTCTCGGAAAACTCTACGAAGCCATGACGTTTAGCGGTCTCGAGTTCAATCTGATAGAATTCGTGAATATCTTTCGGATCAGTGCTGGTCGTAACAGTAATTCCGTTCTTCTCTGCCTTGCGGATCTTGCGGCGAAGGCCCTGAGCAGCACCAGCAAGGATTTCCTCTTCGGTTTTATTTAGGTCTAGAATACCAGCATATTCAACGGAAAGATAAATTGGCGCAGGCTTAAGGCCAAGTTCCTTGAAGAGCGCGCGATTCTTTGGCGTTTCTTCAATTTGCGGACGAATACGGACAAATACACATTTGGCCGCCTTTGCTTGCTCGCGAATATCATTAAAGATTGCCTCGCGGAGAGCTTTTTTACTCCAATCCATAATAGGACCACCGGCAATTGCCATATAGGTGCCACGCTTGGCGGTTTCTACCTGGCCAACGTAAGCAGCAACGATTTCGCCGTCTTTGTCGACTGCGACGCGACGAACAACTTTCTTGCCGCGCGCTTCATGAAAATCACCCCAAGCCCAAGAATGCAAAAAGTTCGCATCGGCATGGCCAGTGACGAATTTGTCCCATTTTTTCTGATCAGTTGCGTCGATAATTTGCATTTCTTCTCCTATAGGTGACGTTTTTTCTTACGGATTGTTTCTAGTGCGTGAACCAAGCGATAATGCATTGGTTTAATGACGAGGTCGTGAGCGGAAAGATAAGCTACCTGCTCGCCGCCAAAGCCCGTCTTGAAGGTCGTGACGCCAGCGTAGCGGTGATGCGGTGAGTTTGGTGGCGCAATGCCGAAAAGGTTGTAGCGCTTGAGGCCAAGAGCCTTAGCGTCCTGAATAATCTGCCATTGCAATGCATATGCGCCCGGAAGCTTGCGACCTTCGAGCGTAGAAGCTGCTTCATGATAAATCGCCTCTGGCGCCTGAAGCAAAACCTCGCCTTTTGCGAGCACTTTGCCGTCGAGGCTGGCCGTATAAATGCGAGCCTTATCGCCAAAAACTTCGTGCTGAGACAAAATCAAATGGCGGCTAGACGGAATGAAGCCCTGACGCTCAGCGGTTTCGAGCTGAAGATCATAGAAATCATTAAAGGCTTTTTCAGTCGTTTCATAGCTAACCTTGATGCCGAGTTTTTGTGCACGACGAACCTCATAGCGAGTCTGGCGGCGCATTTCGGCCATTAACTCGTCATCCGACTTAGTAATATCGAGCATGACGGTATGCTCAGCATGAAGATGCATCGGCGACTTTACGAGCTTAAGACGTTCAGCGAGCTTGCGATGTTGCTCGGTGTCTGGGATATTTGGACGCATACGCACGAATACGCACTTATTAGCCTCAGCAACCTTGGCGATTTCTTTCAAGAAGAAACGCAAAGCCTTAATGTCGCCATCCCAATCGAGCAATGGACCGCCTGGAATTTCAAGATAGCGGCCACGCTTAGCTGGCTTCAAAATGACGACGCTAGATCCAATTATTTTCTTTTCGTCGAAGAGGCCAAAACAGAAGACTTTCTTGCCGTCTTTTTCGTAGACCTTTGCCCAGCTAGAAGTCTGGAGAAAGTTTGCCTCTGGATGCTCTTTGCTAACATAGAGGTCGAGCGCTTCTGGCTCGATTTCCTTCAAATACATCATTTTGCGCGCTCCGCTAGACGAGCTAGTTGTTTAGCGATTTCCTCAGCGAGCTCTGAGGTAGAAACGAGATAATGTGAATGGCGCCAGCCTGGTTTGGTCGTAAGTTCAGAATTAGGCAGTAATTCGTGCATCTTTTTGCCCTGGCGAAGTGGTGTAGTCTGGTCGTCTTCACCCCAGATAATCTGCGCGTTAGTCGTGACCTTCGTAATATCAAGGGTCTTGTCGGAATTAATCATATTATCGAGGGTTTTCTTCATATTCTCTGGCGCATTCTCGTAGTCATTAGCGCCGATTACGCGATGAACTGCCTTGCGAATAAACTTGGATTTCTTGAGCGGTGAGAAGGCCTTAGAAAGCGCCTTTAGAACCATGCGACGATTCTCTTTTTCCCAGACGCCAGCTGCGTCAAGAAGGATAATACCATTGAGATAATCCGGCTCACTAGCGAGGAGATTCAAAAGGATGCGGCCGCCGTTACTGTGACCGAGCGCATAGCTGCCCTTTGGGAGCTTTTCGCGTGCCCACTTAGCGTAATCTTCGATCGTGAAGACTTTGTCCGATTTAGTGCCGAGACCTGGCACCTTGAGAAGTTCCGCTTCGACACCGAGTTTTTCGAGTTCGGCGATGACATCGTGCCATGGCTCTGGCTTGTAGGTCCAGCCGTGGATAATATAGAGTTTCGGTAATTTCTTTGCCATTAGTTTAGTCCCCAACTTGCGCGACGTTTTTTATGAGCGGCGTCTTGGCGCGCAAGCTTTTCGACGTCGTTCGGATTTTCTAGTAACTTTTCAACAATCCATTCGAGATACTGACTACCTTTAAAGATAACGGTCTCTTTACCAGTGAGATTAGCTTCGAGATATTTGAGCGCCTGCTGTGGCTTATCGAAGGATTCAAAATCGCACTTGCCCTCGAGAAGCGGTGCAGTATATTTCTTGGTGCGGCGACCAATCATAACGATTTTCTCGGCCTTTGCGTCAAGCAAAAGCTGCGCGAGTTTCTTGTGCTCTTCGCCCTCAAGATTGCCCTGGTCGATGATATCGCCAATTACGAGCCACTTGTGCGTAGTTTTCATTTCGCGCACCATTTCGAGCACAGTAGTCATGCTGATAATATGAGCATTGTAGCTAGAATCAACAATCTTAATACCTTTCTTGCCATGGAGGAAGTTGCTGCGAGCTGGTGGCATCTTGAAATTCGAGAGATCAGTAGAGATTTTCTCGCCGAGATAGTCCATAAGTTTGTCGAGCATGAGAATCTGAGTCGTTACATCGCGTGGCATTGGCTCAGCAAACTCAAACTTGCGGCGGCCAATCTCGAAGATTGCCTTCTCTGGATACACTTCATAACTCTTGAGTTGCTCTTTTTTAACAGCCTCGACCTTAGCCTTAAGGTTAGCGGTTTTCTCGACCATAGTCTCATTATCGCCGTCGATTAAGACGAGCTTCTTAGTGTTCTCTGGGATAGTAGCGAATTCATGCGCAATCGCCTCGTCGATGTTGCTGAAGCGGCCACTCGTGACCTCTTTTTCATAGAAAACAGCATGAGAACGGCCAAGGCTGACCCAGCAGCTAACCTCTGGCTTGAGCCATTTAGCGACAAACTCTGCCTCATGTGGACGCTCGCCATCGCATTCAACAACGTAGAACTTTTCGTGACGCTTGTAAGTAAAGGCGAGGAAAGGCGTCTTTAGAAGGAGACCGATCCAGTGTGCACGGCTGCCAGTGACACCTTTTTGGCCAAGCACGTCAAAAGCGATGCCAAAGGCGGAGTTCGCATTGTGTGAATAGTGCGCCTTATCACCGAGCTGACTCTCGACGAGATTCAGCATGGTAGTCTTGCCGGCGGAACCAGTGATAATAATCACGCGCGGATGCCAGCGCTTAAGTGAAATGTTTGCAAAAAATTTGAAGTAGCCAGCGGCCACAAAATAAAATTTTTTCTTGAGATTAGCGATAATTGCCATTTGTCTTATTATAACATCCGTTGAAACCGGGCGCATCCTCAAAAAGCAAAACACGAGTGTTTTGCTTTTACTCGGATGCTACGGTTATACCATGTCCGTTATCTATTGACTTTTTAAGCCGCTTGTGGTATAATAGTTATATTGAACTATATGTCAAAGATCTTTTCCAGGAGGTGTATTTCTATGGATAAACTGTTTCAGTATACGACTAAGTTAAATACCGTATACGATAAGACAATGTTCGCTAAATGGGTAAGGAGAATCATCGACAAACCCGAGCTTCTTGTCGTATTGTCAATCAATTTCGATTTCTACGACGAGATTTCTGAAGGCATATCAGAAATCAAGAAGGAGGACATCGAATTTTTCGACACAAAGGCGGCTTACTGCCGTAATCTGATCAGCGGAGCGATTGATTCTGGCTGCCGTTTCTCTTTTAGTAACAAGTGTGCAAACCCAGTCACACTCGTAGATGTCTTTATTTACGATGGCGAATTAGAGAGGCAGCGTGACTTGCTCAATGACTATATCAGTGAGCTCACCACTTCAATCGACCATATGCTCTCATATGATTTGCCATGCGAGCCGCAGCAGATGGCGCTTAATCTCGCTAAGGATTATCTTGAAATGCTTGATTACCTTGCGAAATAGCGCACGCCCCCCCAACCGGAGCCAACCACTCAACAGAGTGCGAGGCTCCCTTTTTATTGACTTTTTCCCCGTTTTGTGATATAATGAAAGAGTTATGAAAAGTGTGTTTGATTATTTTATTGATCTCTATAAGCAGAATAAGCAAATCGTTTTGTTGACTTGGTGCTATTCGATTATTGCAATCGTTTTTGTTATGATTGCCGGCCTTATTGCCCTCATCAACCAGCCACTCGGCGTCGCCATTTTGATTGTTCCGCTCGTAGCGATTATTGCCCTCTGTATGAACATTGTCTTTTGGGCACTTATTCACCTTGCTATTAGCGAAAAAAGCGCAAAGAAAACCGAGAAGCCTGCTTCCAAATCTAAGAAGTAGTTGCTAGACTACTCTTATGGACGCGAGCACAGACACACGTAATCTTGTAGATAAATTCAAAGGCCTCCCAAACGAGGAGATTATTGCCGAGCTCGACAAATCTCGCATTCCGCTCGAAATCGCCATCGAAAACTTGGCGCATGATTTTAATATCGGCACCGTCGTGCGTAACGCGAACGCTTTTAACGTTGCGCGCGTACATATTATCGGCAAGCGCAAATATAACCGTCGCGGCGCGATGGTAACCGATAAATACCTCCATATCGATCATTTTGCTACCGTTGAAGAATTCATAGCCGACGCTCATGCGCGCGGGATGAAAGTTGTTGCCGTCGACAATAATCGCCCAGAATCTAAGCCACTCGCAAGCACCGAACTCGTGCCAAATTCTATCCTAGTATTCGGTTCCGAATCGGATGGAATTTCGCAGGAGTTACTCGACGCGGCTGACCAGGCATTTTATATCGAGCAGCTCGGCTCAACGCGTTCAATTAATGTAGGCTGCGCTTCTGCTATCGCGATGTATGAAGCAGTACGCCGCTTGGGGCTTTTGCCAGATGCGTAAATATCAACTTTCTCAGCATTTCCTTCGCGGACCAAAACTCGCAGGCTTTTTGATTGGCCATAGTAATATCAAGAAGCGCGATACCGTGCTCGATATCGGTGCTGGTTCCGGTGTGATTACCGCCGCACTTTCGCGTCGCTGCAAACAGGTAATTGCCATCGAGCCAGACCACGACACCGCCGAGTTGCTACGCAAAAACGTTAGCAAATGCGAGAATGTAAAGATTATTGAGCAGGACTTTCTCGAAATGGAATTGCCAGAGGGTGAATATAAGGTTTTCGCCAACCCACCATTCCATCTTAGCTCCGCAATCCTCCATAAGCTAAACGAGGCCGAGAATCCGCCAAAAGCAATTTATTTAATTCTACAGAAGCAGTTCGCGCTGAAGTTGCTCAATAACGACCGCCATTACACTTCGCAGCTTGGCAAACAGCTTTTCGTGCACTACGCGCCGCGCATTCGTTTGCCAATGAAGCCAGAATACTTTACGCCGCCGCCAGCCGTGCCTTGCGTTCTACTTGAACTTAAGCGCCGCGACGATGAGGTAAAATAGAATACATGAAAGAGCAATTAATCGCCGAGTTTGATAAGCATATCAACCACGAACGCATCGAGGCGACCGCGCATTTCTTCGGTATTTGCCCGGGCGGCTACGGCGAGGGCGATATTTTGCTCGGCCTGCCAGTGCCAACTGCGCGCAAAATTGCTCTAGAATACAAGAATATGCCGGAGGATGAGATTGTAGAGCTCTTACATTCCAAGGTCCACGAGCATCGTTTTGCGGCGCTAGAAATCTTGGTTGCGCAGTACAAGAAAAATCCTGAGCGCAGCCGCCGAATTCTCTTAGAGAACATCGAAGCAGCCAATAACTGGGATCTTATCGACGTAATCACCTGGAAAATTCTCGGTATGTGGGCGCTCGAGCATCATGATGAGAAAATCTTTCATGAATTCGCAAAGAGCAACAATCTCTGGAAGCGTCGCATCGCAGTCGTAAGTTATATGGCATTTTATCGCCATGGCGTGTTGGGCGATGGTCCAGAAATCATCGAGCAACTGCTCGGCGACAAAGAGCCACTCATTCATAAAGCCTGCGGCTGGATGTTGCGCGAAATCTATTGGCGCGTTGACGAACATTTTGTCGAATCATTTATTATCGATCACTATAAACAGATGTCGCGCACGACTTTGCGCTACGCGATTGAGCGCATGCCGGAGCCACAGCGCAAACAGTTCCTGAAAGGAGAATTCTGATGTCCCGCCAAAGAAAACCACTTCCCTACGAGCCGGAAAAATGCTGGGTAAATGACAAGCACAAGATTTGCTATCCAGACAAGGAAACCGCCGAGGATTCCGCAAGACTAGTCGAATTCGAGCACGGCCTACCGGTCAACTCGCTCAGCGTCTATAAATGCGAATACGGCAATCACTGGCATTTAGCCAACAAAAAATCCCCGAATTAATCGGGAATTATTCGTTATCTATCCTTTCAAATACCCATTTTTGAGCACCAGTATTATTAGATTCATATAATTGAATATTGCTGCCATTGCACATATTGCCACCACTAACATCGAGCACATATTCAATATCTAGTGCGGAAACTAATGTGACTGTATTATCTTCATTCTTAATGGCTACCCACTTTTGAGACTTAGTGTCGTTCGATTCATATTGTTGGATATTAGTACCCAACTTCGTTTCGCCTCCAGATACGTCAATCGGTTTGCTTGATCCGATATTAGCCACCGTGACATATCCGTCTTCGTCGTGCGAAATTCGCCATTTTTGCGCCACTGTATTATTCGAGCTATATAATTGAATATTTGCGCGAGAACGATTCGAACCGCCCTGAACATCCAATACATAGTTGTTGTTTAGGGACGAGCGTATGACATAGTCGCCATCGGCTAAAGTGCTCATATTACTCTTAGCTAATTTAGTCATGTCGGCGATTATCGCTTTCCATTTTTGCGCCTTAGTATTATTTACTGTATATTGCCAAACGTTAACACCACTTCTACCATTGCCGTCTGCAACGTCTAGTGCTTTGCCGCTTCCGTTATTAACGAACGTAATACTTCCATCACCGCCACTAATAATCCACCATTGTTGCGCCACAGTTCCATTACGCTCATATTGTTGAACATTTGCTCCGTCCGAAAGGCTGCCTAGTGATACGTCAACTACCTTGCCGGAACCAACATTAATAATTTCATATGTGCCATTAGATTGTTTTTTAAACGTAAAACGCTGAGCAATCGTCTTGTTGCGGCTCCATATTTGCAAATTAGCACCAGAGCTCGATGATGCCCCGGAAATATCGAGTGCGAGGTTTTTGTTAAGCGATGATGTAATTGTGTATTCCTGCTCTTCATCAAAATCTACAGTTGGAGCCGATATAGGTTCTATACTAAGCGCCTGCCCGTAAGTATCAACATCTAGCTCCGTCATCTTACTAAGCTTAGCATCTAAGACGAGACCGTTATGCTTAGAGAATAGATAATACTTCCCATTGGCGTCTTTCGAGATAAACCAGCGCTGAACGGACGACCCGTTCCACGGATACCATTGAGCCGTAGCTCCTATTTCGGCACTGCCTCCGAGAATATCTAAAACTTTCCAGGTTTTAGTTTGAGTTATACGATAACTTCCGTCGAAATTCTTCTGCAATAAAACGCTAGAATCTAGATTGTTTATCTTATAAAAGCCGTCCTCTATGTCGGTCTTTTTGCCATACAGTAGGTTCATATAATCAAAACGGCTAGAGATCCAGCTCTTTAGCTTACCTGTATATGTATCAAAATCTTTTTTAATCCATTTTGCGTTATCAGCCACAGCTGCATTGCGGATTTCATTAGCCGTAGTGTCTATATAGCCGATAATCGTATTTTTCTGCGCCGATAGTTTCGTATTGAATAGATTAGTAACAAGAGACTGAAACTCCGGAAGCTCGCTAAGCTTCATATATACCTTGCTGTACCCTTTATGCTCTAGCTCTGCCGACCGCGACCAAGAATAACTATAGCTGTTATGGTTACCCCATGAGTTTCCGTATGCAATATCAAAGTCCCAAATAGGGCCAGCATGTATCTTATCTGCAGCGCCATCTTTATAAAAATAGCAGCTCGTAAGATACGCGTCAGGGTTAGATGTTAGCTCGGATAGTAGATAATACTGCGCGAATGACTCCACGTCAATGAGCGATTCTATAGCCGGCCAATCTTTATTGTCTAGAGCTTCTTCGAACGCATTATATGCGACGCGAAAATGCTGCATACTACTTTTTCCGTCATCGCTATTTGAATCTTTTACGCTAAGACGATCATGCCCGTTCGATATAAAATACTCATCGTCAGGCTTATAGTAGTTATCTAGCTCCATCACTACACCTTCAGGGTCTTTTAGGTCTATACGCTTACCACCAATCTCATTTTTGGTCGTCAAAAGATATAGGCCTCGATAGTCGTCGTCTATATATAGATTCACATATTTACCCTTTGGGGGATATTTTTCACCAATCAGATCGGCCAAATAAAATGCCAGCTCATTTCGCATATGCGAAGCATCTCTATAATCGGCTAGAAGAATATATTTCTTTGATTTGCCTAAGTCTAGTAGCGAAGTTTTACTATCTAGCTTTATCTGATATGGGCGTTTTGGCATTCCCCACGTTGAGTTTCCGCGCCCTTTTATTTCTACATTCTGAAAATTCGTCACATCACCATTAAGAGAGAGAGAGAGAGAGAATTTCCGCCGTATTTAAGGTCTTTACTATGGCTCTCTATATAGTCAAGCGAAACATCATTTAGAGACAATCTCAGCTCTGGCAATACTGCATTTTGATCTTCGGCCGAGACGTAGGCACCCGTTGCAATCGTCAACAATAAGCTAATACTTACAAAAATGCCGATATGCTTAAGCTTCATATTTTCATGTTAGCATATCGGCAATTTTAGGAAAAGATTTAATTATTTGCGGTTGAGTTTTACGAGCTCATCCATAGTCTTATTGATGCGGATGCGATTCTTGATAGAAGCAACTGCTTCTGGAGTCTGCAAATCTGCGAGCATTTCTGGGCTCTTTGTGTAGACGTGCTGGAGCTCAGCAACCTGCTGTTCAACTTCTTTATCAGAAATCTTGATGCCAAGTTCTTCACCGAGCTTAGCGATGATAATGTGGCCGAGAACGCGATTCTCTGCTGCAGACTTAACATCTTTCTCCCAAGCTTCTTTGGTCTGCTTAGTGTGCTCAAGATATTCATCAAGGTTAGTACCGCGAGCCTGGAGGTTGCGGAGAATGTCTTCACGAATAAGCTTAGCCTGTTCTTCTACGAGAGCTTCTGGAGCGTCGGTCTTAGAAGCCTTAACGAGCTCGTCGAGCAAGTCGTCTTTGTAAGCTTCGTCAGCACGCTGCTCTGCCTGAGCGGTAAGATTCTTCTTGATATCTTCTTTGAGCTCTTTGAGAGTTGCAAATGCGCCAGTCTTCTTAGCGAGTTCGTCGTCAATCTTTGGAGTCTCAATCTCGTTAACCTGTTTCAAAAGAACCTCGAAGACAACGCTAGCGCCTGCGAGCTCTTTAGAATGATACTCTTTAGGGAATTTGAGCTTAAGATCAAACTTATCGCCTGGCTCGTGACTAACAACACCATCCTCGAAACCTGGAATAAACTGACCAGAACCGAGCTTGAGCTTGTAATCCTTTGCGGAACCGCCGTCAAATGCGACGTCATCCTTCTTGCCAACGAAGTCGATAATAACTTCATCACCAAGCTTTGCAGCACGCTTAACAGCCTTGCTCTCAGCGTAGCTCTCAGCGATGCGATTAAGAACATCGTCAACATCCTTAGCTTCAACCTTTGGCGCATTGTATTTAGCCTTGAGGTGCTTATAATCGGCAAGCTTAACCTCTGGCATAATGTCGGAAGAAATCGTAACCTCAGCCATCTCACCTGGGACGAATTTCTTGATATCGACGCTAGGTGCAGAAATTGGCTGAACCTTTGCTTCGGTATAAATCTTTGGGATAGCTTCGCGAACCATCACATCGAGGGTTTCCATTGCAAGCTGATTTGGATCAACATGCTGCTCAACAACGTTTGCTGGAGCTTTGCCATTGCGGAAACCGGGAATTTTTACATTGCGCGCAAGACGTGCCAAGGCTTTGAGGCGCGCAGGTTCAAAATCCTTGCTGGTGAACTCAACGTCAAAAGAGACGGAGGTCTTTTTCTTATTCGTAGTAAATTTCATGATGTAAATTATACCACGAACAGATAAGAGACGGAAACGTAAGCTTAATCTTTAGTTGAGATGCCGTGATTGTAGTCGCTACGGAAGTGCTTGAGCGTGGCTCTAATATTAGTTTCGTGCTTGATTCCAGGGTTAAGAACGCCTTCCGGATCGAAGATTTGCTTAACCTTCTTATAGAGAGCAATCGTAGTTGGCGCTTCGAATTTCTGAGCGAAGATTGCCATGAAGCGACCTTCTGGCGCCTCGCCGCATGGATAGCCATGGTTAGCGGCAATGACCTTGAGATATGCGCCCAAGAACTGAATGATTCTCTTGCGACCAGCAGCATTGGTCGGATTGAAGCATGGGCGAATCGAGAAAGTATTAAAGTCAACCGAGCCGAAGACAGCCATTGGTAGCGACATTTCTTTCGCGAGTTTAGTGACGTCATCGAGGAATTTCGCCTGATTTTCTGGCTCAATATAGACACCGTCGATGAGTGGCAAATGATAAGTATTAAGAGCACTGTCATTCAGGTAAGCATCAAGCGTACGGTCGAGTTCGATAAAGTCGCGCTCATTTTCTTCATCCTCCTCAATAATACGCATCGAATCCGGCAAAGCACGGCGAATCTTCGCGAGCTTGCGCTTGCGATCACGCGTAGAGTCATCCTTCACATTAGCGACGACCAAGTAGCCATCGTCGGAAACGCGGCGGAAGAAGCGGCTGGACTTACCGGTTTCTTCAGTAGCATTAAACAGCTCTGTATCATAGACAACAATGTCGGTAAACTTGAGACGCTTGAGCTCGCTCGTAACGAAGGCAAAGGCCTCAGCGGTCTTGCATGGAATCGCAATATAGTCTGGGCGGTCGAAGACAGGTTCAATCTTGAGAATAACTTCAGAAATGATGCCAAGCGTACCCTCGGAGCCGGTCAGAAGTGGCAAGAGGCTAAAGCTGTGCTTGGTTTTTACAGCGCCAAGGCCAGAGTAGCCGAAGCGATTCTTCTTATTCTCTGGCAACTGACAAATAGACTCCCATTCGTTTTCAATCAAATCATCGACGGCACGATAGAGTTCGCCTTCGCGGTCGCCCTGGAGTTTCTTTTTGCGGAAGTAATGCAGCGAAAGATTGCGCACCTCGACTACGTCGCCGTTTGCGAGCACAACCTCGGCGCGATCAATAAAATCATAAATCGTGGACGGCTCGGTGTTGTTGCTAGCGCTAGCCGCCTTCGCAATAAGGCCGCCGATAGTCTCGAACGGGTTACCGAAGACTGGCAAGTCGAGACCGCAAAGATTAAGAGCCTTCTTAAGTTCGCCAAGCTTAACGCCGCACTGGACGCGAACGAGGCGCTGGCGAATATCGATTTCCTGAATAGCAGCCATGCGCTCAGTAGAAATCACTAAGCCGGTGCCAATATCGGAGCCAGTCTTACTATAGCCAGAACCGCGGACAGTAATCGGAAGTGAGACCTTCTTCTGAGCAAGCTTATGTGAGAATAAAACGAGGCGGCGAATATCGAGCGTGTTCTCTGGTAGAGCTACGACGCGCGGATGCATTTTGAGCATAGAACGGTCGGTAGCATACTGCTCCAAAATGCCAGGCGCAGAGTACACAACGCCATCAATACTCTTGTTTAGATAGATCGCTATGCGATTCATAAACCACCCATTAACATCTGATATCTATTTTAGCATAAAAACTTTGTGAAAAACGCAAGAAAAAAGGCCTCTTTTTCAAGAGACCTTGAGGCACTTAAACGAGGACGTCTATGTGCTCAATAACGAGGTAGTACTCTTCATCGCGTCTAGTTTTTGCGATGAGAACAGGTTCGCCATTTGTGGAGATTGTCTTGGCGAGGCTGGAGTGCGAAATGTTGGTTAATGACGTGATTTCATGCGTAATGACCTCATGTCCTTCCGGATAATCGCCGCCATAGATATGGCCAACCAGACTATAGCATGGGACTACGTCCAGAATGCCACTGCCGAGCGCTCCGCGCGCAAAACGCATAATTTCGCTCTGACTCTTTTCACGAAGCGTGATCGGAGCACCATCGACAAACTGCATACGCCAGCGTTTGATGACTGGGATTTTCTCTGTCTTGCTCATGTTTTTCACCTCTTTGCAAAGTACTTGGTTTTTAGTGCACCATTTGTCTATTGTATCACAATTATGCTTAACTGTCAATCTGGGCTTGCGACTTTTGGCGCTGCTCTGCTATAATTAGAGTGCTGCGCGAGTGGTGAAATTGGTATACACGTATGCCTTAGGAGCATATGCCTTTCGGCGTGCTGGTTCAAGTCCAGTCTCGCGCACCAAATAAAGATTACGAGTTTCCAGACTCGTATTTTTTATACTATAATAATGCTTATGGATACACAAAATTCTTTTGCGAGCCAGGCGCCCACTAATACGCCAGAGCCACAAGCATTCAACAACTATAATCAACCTAAAAAGAAGAGCACTACGCCAATTATTATTATGCTAGTTATCCTAGTTCTAGTGCTCGGCGGAGTAATTGCTTTTCTTCTATTGAGAAATAGTAACAAAGATAACACTTCTACAGGTAAAGATAGCAAAGAGAGCGAAGTAGCTGAGACGGAAATCACCTCAGAAACCGTCAAAAAAGACCTATTTGAAAAAATGAAAATCGTTCTTCTAGAGTCTTGGAATAATGATTTCAAATATGACGACAAGACTGCCGTATTGAGTGGTTATGATTTTCCTTTCAAACTCTTTAAAGAGGGCACCAACAATGACGGCACGAAGTTTTATTCAATTAGCTTATACTTCGACAATACCCATCTAACTAAGTTCTCTGAATCCCCTAAAGGCAGAGATTATGCAAAGAGTATTTTTGCCAAAGAAAACAATCCGAACTTTAAATATTTATTCTCCAGCGCAGAAGACTTCCTTAATGACGAGGAATCGGTTTTTGTCGAAGGTTCTACTTTTGATAAAAAATACAAAGCTGTTTACGGCGAAGACATTAAAGCGCACAAGACTGACGAGTACTGTGGCGGCCTCTTTTATGATAGCGCAATTAATATTTATTACGCGTTCTCCGGCGGCAGGCAATGCGGTGGCGCTTCCCCGGAAATCGTAAATCTTTATTTCGACTCTTATACTCAGAAAGGTAACGAAGCTTATATCAATATCTATGGAGCTAATGCCGTTAATGAAAGCGAGTCGGTCAATAAACAATGCGGAGTACGTTCTCTAGAACAGACGGAGAGTTTCCATAACTGCGATACGGACGAAGCGAAGATCCTCAATAGCTACTTTGCAACTTCCCCAAGCATCATTAACGATTCAAACAAAGAAAAATACAGCCACTATCGCTTCGTCTTTAGTGGCGAAAACTCCGACTATCACTTCGTAAAGGTTGAAAAAGTCGCGAAAAAATAATTAAAATTAACCGATCAAAATCCCTCAGAGAACACTGGGGGATTTTTCTAGCCTCTTAATACTTCACTCTTGCGACCATCGACGATAATTACATCAGAATCGTCAAGAAGCACTGCTTTGCCGCCATAATTGGCGATATTGCGGCGATAAATGTCGGTTTTTTCTGCATGATCTTCGCGATATGCGTGGCAGACTGGGTAAAAATCAATCAAGCCAAGAGCATCGAGTGGAGCTTTTTTGCCGTAAAGTTCTTTTGTGACTTCTGGCATGCGATCCTCGCCACGAATATATGGCGCAAGATTTTTCGCGGCAACCATTGTGCCAGCGCTCTCACCAGCATAGACAATTGCATCATTAAAGAGAGCGCGATGAATAATCTTGTCGAGGCCACTCATGCGCATAGCGGCATTGAGATAGAACGGGTTACCGCCGAGGCAATAAATCGTACCTGGGTCATACTGCTCAAGATAGCCTTCAAGCTCTTCTGGACGACCAAAGAATAATTTCAGATCAAGAACCTGAGGATCGAAGCCGGCCTGCGCAAAAAGAGCCATCTTGTCACCAAGGACATTAGCAGCATAATCTTCTTTACGATAATCACGTGCATTACGCACAACTAAGACGCGGCGGTTGCTTCCTACAAGGCGGCGCAAACGGTTGGCATGATTCCCCAACTCACTACTAGCAAGAAATAATCTCATCCGTTTCCTCCTCCACCCTATATTAAAATTGCGTTAATCAATAATGATATTATAAACAAAAAATCGAAGAATAACAGTAGGTTTTTAGACGCAGGTAAAGCCGCCGTCGACAGGCAGGATAACACCGGTAACATAGCGCGCTTCGTCAGAGGCGAGGAAGACGGCTGCAGCGTTTAATTCGCCCGGTTTGCCATAGCGCTGCATAGGTACATTAGCCTTAGCGAAAGCCTGGAAATCTGGTGTGTCTAGAATTTCTTTCGTAAGCTCAGTCTCGAAGTAACCTGGGCAGATTGCATTGCAGGTAATACCTTCAGTTGCGAGCTCGGCTGCAACGGCGCGCGTAAAGTTAACGACTGCACCCTTGGATGCATGATAAGCAGTACTGAAGAGCTGTGTATTACCAACGAGGCCGTACATACTAGCAATATTAATAATGCGGCCATAGTGATTCTTCTTCATGATGTTCGCGAAGGCACGAGTCATCTTAAAGACGCTAGTTTCGTCAGCGGCAATCGTGAAATCCCATTCCTCATCAGTCATCGCGAGCACACCGTTATTCTTGGCAGCACCAGCACAGTTGAGAAGAATGTCGACCTGGCCATATTCTTTTTCGGCAGCTTCGGCAGCAGCGTTGATATCGTCAGAGCTAGTAACGTCACATTTAACTGGCAAAACTTTAACACCATATTTACCGCGAAGTTCTTCAGCGAATTCCTCGAGACGCTCGATACGGCGAGCAAGAATTACGAGATTTGCGCCCTGGCCTGCAAAGGCTTCTGCCATCTGCTTGCCGAGACCCGAGCTTGCGCCCGATACTACTGCTACTTTTCCTGTAAGATCAAACATATTATCCTTCCAATGATTTTACATATTCTTTATCTTCATCATCTTCTTCGAGCTCATCAAAATCTTCATCGTCAGCATACTCAATAGTCTTCATATCAATATCGCAGGTCTTAATGAAGCTATTGTGATTGTAGGCAAAATTCTTCGTGAAGTCGTTTTGGAAGATGACCTCAAGACAGCCATTGTCATTACTAAAGAAGATGCTCTTATTCTTGCCATCGTTATCTCTTGCAGCAACCTTCATTTCGTTGGCGCTACAAACTTCGCCGAGGAGCCAGGCGCTGCTGTTGTTATTGCCGAAGAGACTCTTAACGTTCCAGCAATCATCACGCGTAACATCAACGTTTTTGCCAGAGGCGGCGTCGTAGATAGTACTAGCGGAGCGTGAAATTTCAGAGCTTAGGCTCGAGCTGCCCCATTCATCGAAATGATTATCGACCCAGTCGGCAATTTTATCGAAATTAGCGCTAATAAAAATGAAAGCTGCAATTACAAATAACAATGGAAAACCGAATAATACAACTAGAATAATTACGACAACTTTAAGACCAGAGTTGTCCTGCTGAGGCATAGTGGCTTGCTGTGCCCGAATTGGATCTTTTTGGATATCTTTCATACCCTTATTTTACTACAATTTCTGATACATCTTGATGTGGGCGGCGGCGTAGGATTTGTCGCTAAAAAGACTGAGGCCGCGGAATTCCCATGGTGCTGGCGACTCTGGATGAGATAGCACAAAAATACCGCCATGCTTGAGGCTTTTGAGGATTTCCTCGATGTATTCATACTGCGGATTCTCGTATGGAGGATCGGCAAAAATAATGTCATATTCGTCACGCAACTTGCGAACGAGCTTAGCTTTGTCGTCGAGCCTAAACTTGGCGATATTGTCATGGATGGTCTTAGCGGCCTTGCGATTGTTTTCAAGAAAATCTACTTCAGCAGCACCGAGCGAGAGGGCTTCGATGCCAATTGCACCGCTGCCAGCAAAAGCGTCGAGGATTACTTTGTCGGCGATCTCGCCACGAAGACGATTAAAAATTGCCGAGCGTTCACGATCGCCCATAGGGTGAGTCTTGTCAGTTTTCGGGGTGTCGATGAGGCGTCCGCCAAGCTTACCGGAAATGATACGAATCTGATTATTTTTTCTTGGCATATTTACCTCCCTTTTGCTTTAGTTTAGCACGATTTGCTTGCTCGAGTGAGGATGCCCAGCCCAGCGCAATAGCACGAATGATTTCCGGAATAAGCGTCTCGCGTGTTTCAAGTGCAAGCTGAGTAGTCCAGCCTTTCTGAAGAAAATTATCATACATCCTAAGCGCGTGAACTTTCTTGAGCGAAGAATAGAAGGCTTTTTCAATATCGACGTCATGGAATTCTTCGTGAGTAGTCTTTGGCGTGAGACGTTTAATGCCGATTGGTGCAATAATATAAGCCACACCATACTCAAAGGCGATATGCTTCGTCATTACGCCACCAGCACCCCAGTATAGCCAGTTGTTGCGAGCGGCCTGAGCCAGATTATCGCCACGCATGATACCTTTGATTTCTTTTCCAAAAATGCGCTTATAATCCTTATCCGTCATAAGTTCATCAACAACCTCGCGGAATGGGTAGTGATGAGCCGGCGTTAGACCGTCGGTAATCGCATGCGCCATCCAAGCCGCCTCAAATGCAGCGCGCTCGTGATTATTCTGGATTAATGCCTGCGTGAGATTATATTGGTGATCAAGAATATACTGACGCAAAACACCATCGTCATTATCTGGCTGAATGAAATGCTCTGGCTCGTCAACGCCTGGCGATTTCGCCTTTAGACCATCCGGGCCACGCGTGCCTTCGAAATAAAGAATCTTTTCAATACTAGGAAAAATACGCGCATCGCGACCATATTCTTGCGCTAATAGCTGACGAGCGGCTTTATCAAGCTTCTGATGAACGCCAATCAACTTACCGGAGTGCTTTGACCCCTTAATAATGTCTAGAGTTGCATACATGTCAGTTCAAAGTGGTTAGGCGCTGATATTTACGGACACTGGCGCTTAACTCCTTATATTCTACCATATTGTAGCCCTGCTTAGCGAAGTCCTTCACGAGCTGGTCGGCACGATGGACGAGTTTTGTATCAGTAATTGAAGCGATGCGAAGATCCATAGCGCCATGCTGGAGCGAGCCATAAATTTCGCCCGGACCGCGCAGTTTCAAATCCACCTCAGCGAGATAAAAACCGTCCTGCGAGCGCTCAATTTCGCGCAGACGCTTCGTCGGCGCATCGGTCGAGGAATTGACGAGGTAACAATAGCTCGCCGCACTACCGCGTCCTACACGGCCGCGGAGCTGATGAAGCTGACTGAGGCCATACTGGTCCGCATCGGCAATTACCATAGCAGTAGCATTCGGCACATTAACGCCAACTTCGACGACGGTCGTCGAAACAAGCACCTGGATTTCATTTTTAGCAAAGAGCGTCATAATCTCGTCTTTTTCGGCTGGCTTCATTTTGCCATGCAAGTAGGCAACATTGTAATTCGGAAAACGTTTCGCAATTTTCTTTACTTCAGCCTGAACGGATTTCAATTCCGACTCGCCCTTATCATCAATTTTCTTACAAATATAGTAGGCCTGGTGACCGGCATCGAGTTCTTTTTCGACTGCGTCCCACATCTGCGCCGTGCTAACCGGCGAAACAATCTTAGTCGTAATTGGCTGGCGACCGGCTGGTAATTCGTCGAGGATAGAAACCGAAAGATCGCCAAAGATTGTGAGCTGAAGTGAGCGCGGGATTGGCGTTGCGGTCATAGAAAGCAAGTGCGGCATTGTATGCGCTTTAGCAAGCAACTTCTGACGTTGTGCCACGCCGAAACGATGCTGTTCATCAATAATCGCGAGACCAAGATTCTTGAATTCAGTATCGTCAGTAATAAGAGCATGCGTGCCGATAACGAGGTCAACTTCTCCGGCTTTAATATGCTTCTTGAGCTCTGGCTTGCGCTTGGTTGAGCCGGTTAGCAATGCGATATTCAACTCGCCGCCAAAGAGTTTCTGAAGCGATTCAGCATGCTGCGTCGCAAGTACCTCGGTTGGCGCCATAAGCGCAGTCTGGAAGCCAGCCTTTGCAGCAACATAGGCACTGAGCGCGGCAACCATAGTTTTACCAGAGCCAACATCGCCCTGAAGCAAACGGTTCATCGGGATTTCATTATCCATGTCCTGAATAATTTCCCAGGTCGCGAGGCGCTGTGCGTTCGTGAGCTTAAATGGCAGCTTCGCTACGAACTTTTTGAAGACTTCCATATCAGCTTTAATTGGCGCGGTATGGAGCTTTTGGTTCTCTTCGCGATTGAGACGAGCGGCGAGAAGCAACGAGAATAATTCCTCGACCGCCAAGTATTCGCGGCCTTTCTTAGCCTGCTCAACTGACTCCGGAAAATGCACATTCAGTAAGGCATCGGCGCGACCAGGAAGATTTGGAATCATATCCGGCACGAGTGCGATATTATTCTGTATGGTCTTAATAAACTTCTTAAAGTCTGGCGACTTAATGGATCCGCGCGCAGGATAAATTGGCTGAATTTTATCCGTATCCGGCGCGTCATATTCATCGCCCTTCACTGCGGATGGGTTCTGGAGCTGATAGCGACCGTAGCTCAGCTGCATGTTGCCGCTAAAATAATATTCACCCTGCTCGGAGAATTGTTTGGCGCGATAAGGCTGATTAAACCAGATTGCCTTAATAGCGCCAGTTTTATCGCGAAGAGTAGCCTCAGTTAACGTTAGACGACCTTTGACGCGGCGCGTATTAATAGACTCCACACGAGCCTTAACCGTAACATTGCCCGGCTTCAAATCGGCGATGTTTTGCGCCTGTTGGAAGTTCTCATAGTCGCGCGGCAAATGATAAATGAGATCGCGAAGCATAAAAATGCCGGCCTTATGTAAGACCTCGGCAGTTTTAGGGCCGATACCTTTGACCTCCTCGATTGGCGCCGCCAAATCCATAGGTATATTATATCTTATTCAGCGGGTTCAGTCGGAGCGTTTTCGGCACGCCACTTGGCGATTTCGCCATGATTGCCATTAAGGAGAACTTCTGGCACTTTCATGCCGCGGAATTCAGCTGGACGAGTGTATTGTGGGTATTCGTAATTATCGCCGTCAGAAAAGCTCTCAATCTCAGCACTAGTTTCCCCGCCGAGTACACCAGGAATAAGGCGGACAATAGAATCAATCACAGTCATCGTTGGCAATTCGCCGCCAGTAAGAATGAATTTGCCGATAGAAATCTGATAGTCAACAAGCGCCAAGATGCGCTCATCGTAACCTTCATAGTGTGGGCAAATAAAGATGAGGTTCTCGCCAGATTTCGCAAACTCTTCGGCACGAGGCTGGTCCCAAATGCGACCTTTCGGTGTCATGAGGACAACTTTTGCGTCCGGATTGCGCGTCTTCGCATCTTCAACGGCAGCAAAAATCGGCTCAGGCTTAAGCAACATACCATCGCCGCCGCCATATGGCGTATCATCAACTTGATGACGAGGGCCGAGGCCGAACGGACGCAAATCGATAAGCTCAAACTCAACGAGCTTTCTGTCCTGGGCTTTCCAGAGCATCGACTGGTTAAAAACCTTGTCAAACATCTCTGGGAAGAGTGTAATTACGGAGATTTTCATTATTTCTTTTCTACTTTTACGAGTGCTGGGCGAATAAGTTCACCTTCATAGCGGTAGCCGGCACGGAGAGTCTCAGCGATAACTTCTTTATCGCCATCGCCTTCAACCATAATGGCATCATGAATGTCTGGATTGAATGCGCTACCCTTCTTACTTTCGACGCGTTCGAGCTTCAATTCTTTGAGAGTCTTTTCGAGAGACTTTTCGAGTGGCTTGAGGCTTTCGTTTGCGGCAATCGCGAGATCAATATTATCGAGCAATGGAAGAATTTTGTTAACTGTTGCGTTTTTTACAACATTTCCATACTGAACCTTCTGAGCCTCAGCTTGGCGACGGAAGTTCTCAAAGTCAGCACGGGTACGCTGAAGGTCAGCAGTAAGTTCGGCTACTTTATCATTAGCCTGAGCAACTGCGGCCTGAGCGGCAGCAATGGCTGCTTCGCCGCGATCCTCATTAGACTGCTCATCATGCAAGTCATTATCGCGAGAATCGACACTATTATTCGTCTTCTGCTCTGCTACTGGTTCAGTTTCACTATTGTTCATCGTAAATTACATCCTCCAACATTAAGCCCGCATGACGTACGAGCGACATTACCCTTTTATATGATTGACGCGTAGGACCAAGCACGCCGATATAGCTGCGGTCAGAATATGGCGAGCGGAAACGCGAAATAATGAGAGAGACATTAGAAGTTTTGCCGACTGGATTCTCGGAGCCAATATAGACATTGATAGCCTCATTCGGCTGGACTTCTTGGAGCCATGGGCGAATATTATCGAGCAACTTGCCTACAGCCTGGACCTGCTGAGTCTGGATAAATTCCGGCTGAGAGAAGAGACCACCGAAACCAGAAACATAGAGCTGGTCGCCAATCGTTGCGAGACCGAGGTTGCCGGTAAGCTCAACAAGGCTATCGACAGCTGTACGGATCGCATAATCGGCACGAGTCTGAGCTTGAATACGAGTAGTGAGCGCCTTGGCAGTGCGGTCAGATTTGCCGCTCTCTAAGCGTGGCGCATACTCGGCAACATCCTCTGCATGGTCGAAGTTTTCCTGCAAGGAATTGACATAGAGGCGATAACCGGCGTCGGTAGGAATGCGACCAGCAGAAGTATGCGGCTGCATAATGTAACCCATCTGCTCGAGCTTGCCCATCTCGGCACGAATAGTTGCTGAAGAACAATCAAAAAGCTTAGCAAGAGTGACGGAACCAACAGGTGTCGCAAGCTCTGCATACTCTTCGATAATGGCGTATAAAATCTCTCTTTGACGATCTGTCATATTGCCTTATATTATACGCTTTTTAGCACTCAAGGTCAATGTCTGCTAATTGTTCGCTGGGATGCGGAAGAAGCTCTTATCATTCAATAAAGTGTTAAGACGATCCTTAGTCTTAATGGCATTTAGTGTCTTAATGAAATCATTAGCCTTAGCCTTCTCGCCGGTTGTTTCGTACGTATAGAAGCTACCAGTATTCTTCATGACAATAAGATAGCTATTCTTAACAAATGCGGTTTCGTCGGATTTAATAATTAAGAACTGCGTAAATGAACTATTGTAGACATGAATCGTGCCATCAGTTTCATAGCCGAAGAAGTACTGATCGTTGACGAAGACCTTTTTATTGGCACGGACTTTTTCCGAGCCAGTCGAGAGGTCAATCAAACGTTGCGAGCTGCCATTGCGAGCAACAATGTAGCTATTTGCAATGTTCGTCATATCCTTATATGTGTCAGAGGCGATATTGGTATAGAATTCGTCATAAGTGAACTCCGTAATCTGGCGATTGGACGTAATATTATAGAGCGCGGATTGGCCGGATTCTGGATCGAGAATCGCATAAGTAGAGCCGCCCCACTTAAAGATAGTGATTGCATGATAGTCTTTGTTGGCTATCGAAGTGAGCGTAGACTTCTTATTAGCCTTATCATACATGAAGTATTTGTTGCCATCGCGAACAATAATTGAATTATTGTCGATGTCGGTGGTCTTATCACATTTTGCGTTAGTGCACTTATAGCCCTCAACGCGGCCATATTTAGCCTCTTCTTCTGGTGCAGCAATTTCGTCTGGGGCAACAGTCTTTTGGCTAGCGATAGTTGCATTTACAATTAGCCAGCCGCCAACAGCAAAAATAGCTGCAAAGAAAATGCCGATTGCAATATAAATACCAGTACGCTTTGCTCTTGCTGCTTCTTCGGCAAGTTTCTGCTGACGTAGAATCTCGGCGTTTCGCGCATTAATAGCAGCTAGCTGCTGATCCGCCTCTTCGCGCGTAGACATCACGACGCTCTGAGTTTGTACGTTTTCGTACTTTGCCTGACCCATCTTAATAAATGGGTTGTTCTGCATGACCTTGTCGAGCATAGAAACATCGTCTTGCTCTGGCTGCTGTGGCTGCGGATTTTGGTTATCAAGATTATTATTGTCCATGCTACAATATTAACATAAATCAGATTAAAATGCTTTAGCTTATAACGGAGATAAGATGGAAGAAAAAGTTGCAAAAATCAGAGAATGGCTCGGTACCGGCAGTATTAACGTGTTTGGCCTACCTTTCTCCGGCAAAGACACAGTTGGACTTCGCCTCGCAGAATTACTAGGCGCTAAATTCCTTAGCTCCGGCCTAATCCTTCGCGCCGCAGAAAAAGAAGACAAAGAGCTCTCAAAAGAACTCGCCGCCGGTAACTTGGCACCAACTGATACTTTCCGTCG
>DESW01000029.1:0-46093 GCA_002361425.1 Candidatus Saccharibacteria bacterium UBA3304
AGCTCATGCCAGATCAGACGATTCATAAGAATGGTCGCATTCAGGTCGGTAACAAGCTTTATGACGATGCCGATCAGCAGGTGAATGAAGCAGTCGTGAAGGATCGTATTCATATTTCTCGCGAGGGTATCTTTGTGGTGATTCTTACGATCAGCAAGAAGACTGGTCGCCTCATTAAGACGCCAGACATCGTTTCGCGCGCATTTATCTATCTTGATAACTCTGAGGAGCTAATTGGCAAGATTCGCCATTATCTCCGTGCGAAGACTGACCACACGGTCAATTCTGACGAGGATATTAAGACCTTGAAGGAAGAGATTAAAGAAGACGTCACGCATATCCTTTATGACGCAACTGGCCATACGCCAATTGTGATTCCAGTAATCAACAAGGTATAAACAAAAAGTCTCCCGGAAGGGAGATTTTTTGTGCTCTTTTGAAGAGGCGGTCAACTAATTAATAATTCCAGCCTTCGTTTTGGCGGGCTGCGGCGTTAGCTTCGACGGTTTCGACGTCAAGGATGAGATGGTAGCGAGCGGAGCTGTATTCAGAATCGGCATTACAGTTGAAGGTGACGGAGCTGATGAAGCTGCTGGAGCTGCCGCCGTTAGCGGCGATGTCGCCTTGGAAGTAATAGTAGCCGTCAGACTTGAGAACCCAGTCGGATGGGTTAGCGAAATTAATAACAGCCATAGCCTGATTATTAACCTTGAGCGGAAGGGTTTGGCCGGAGATAACTTGACCCTGGTCGTTGAGCTTTTCCCAGCGCTCAGTGATTTTTACGCGGGCGTTAATTGGGGTAGTGCTGGTGTTAGTGACGACGAGAGTCTTTGGAGTCTCGGTGCATGGCGTCCAATCGGTTGGGCTTTCGAAGGTTTCAGTGAAGGTGGTAGTAGAAGCGCCAAGCTTGAACTGATTATTGAAGACTTCGGTATAGCGGAAGTAAGCAAAAGTACCGCCGAGAATAGCGACTGTAAGAAGCGCTATGATGGCGACTAAGGATTTTTTATTTTTCATGCATGCATCCTATTTAATCTAACTTAAGGATAAGCGATTAGAGGGGAGCTGTCAAGGTGAGTGCTATGTGGTAAAATAAACATAAGAATTTTTATTGGAGATTTTTATGCCAGCAAAGAAAACCATGAAAAAGACTGCTAAAAAGACAGCACCGAAGACGATTACGAAGACTGTTGAGGCTAAGAAGTGTAGTTGCGGTGATAAGTGTAGTTGTAAAGATTGTAACTGCAATGGTCATAGCCAGTTGCCAGTTTATCTTTTGATTGGTATGTTGGTTGCTACTTTGACCGTGCTCGTTGTTTCAGTCAGCTTTAACCGCTCGGTACGCGACATTTTCCGCCCGGCAACTTACATTTACAACGGTAAGTTTGAGGCGGCTAAGAAGGACGAGAAGAAGGATGACAACGGCTTTATCAAGTTGTCTGCTGGCGCGACGATTGATATGGTTACGAATAAGAACGGTTTCTTGATTATCGGCGAAGAGAACGACATCAATAGTGATGCGTTCGCACGCCGTGTTGGCAATCTCGTTGAGGGTGACCTCGGTATTTACCGCTATGATTTCAAGGTAGATGAGGACACGGATGATATTCGCGCAAAGAAGCTTCTTGGCATCGGCGATAACGCTCCAGACTTCGTTTATATCAAGAACGGTGCAGTTTATGATAGAATTGACGATGTGAAAGACGAGGATCTCCTCAAGGTCTTTCTAAGCAAATACATATCTGCAATTAACGATTAATGGAAGAAATTATCTACGTAGACAAGCCGGCTGGGATGACCAGCTTCGGCGCGGTTGCGCGCGTGCGCAGAATTTTGTCACAGCGTGAAGGGCATAAAGTGAAGGTGGGGCATACTGGTACCTTGGATCCGTTCGCGACTGGGCTTTTGATTTTGTTGGCTGGAAAAGCGACGAAAAAAGCGCCCGAGCTTACGAAGAAAGATAAGGTCTACGAGGCGACGATTCGTCTTGGCGAGACTTCGACGACGGGGGATCCGGAAGGCGAGATTACGGCTACGGGCGCAGAGTTGCCATCCGAAGAGCAGATTGCGGAAGTTTTGAAGCAGTTTACGGGTAAAATCGAGCAGCGTCCACCAATTTTCTCGGCGATTAAAATCAACGGCGAGAGGGCATACAAATTGGCGCGTAAAGGGCAGGAAGTAGAGATGCCGACCCGCACCGTAGAGATATATAGTATTGAACAAATTAGTTATTCGAAGCCAGAATTACAGATAAGAACGCACGTTTCGAGCGGTACTTACATTCGTACTTTGGCGGAAGACATTGGCAAAGCCTTGGGCTGCGGGGCGTATTGTTCGCAGCTTCGTAGAACTCAGATTGCAGAGTATAAACTAGACGAGCTACCTCTGTTTGAATTGCCAGAGTAGGGCGGACAACAAAAAATCCCCTAAGGGGGTCTTTTTTGTCTAAAATGGAGCCGTTGACTGGGATCGAACCAGCGACCTGCTCGTTACGAATGAGCTGCTCTGCCAGCTGAGCTACAACGGCATAGAGCTATTATATCATAAAGCGCTTGCATTTCCGCTCAAAATCCTATATACTATGAAAGGTAAGGGCTCGTAGCTCAGTTGGTTAGAGCGCCTCCCTGTCACGGAGGAGGTCGCGCGTTCGAGTCGCGTCGGGCCCGCCATTTACAAAAAATACACCTTGTAGGTGTTATTTTTTGTCTTTGAATAGTGCTTATGTTATAATGGCGGCAAGAATAGGTCAAAACAAAAAGGTCAAGAGATGAAAAAGCTAGTTTATGGATTATTAGCGGTCGCTTTGGTCGCCTTGCAGTCGGCGCCAGCGTTCGCAAAGAAGATTGTTGTTGAAGAGAATTCGGAAAGTACGATTATGCTTGATGTGGCACGTCGTTATTATCCGATGTCGGAAATTAAACAGTATATTGATGCGCTTTCTGTAAACGCTAATTCATCGATTCAGATGCATTTTACCGATGATGAGAACGTCGGTATTGAGTGTGCTTATCTTGACCAAACTGAAGCAAATGCGACAAAGAACGGCGATGTCTATACTAATCCAGCTACCGGGCGTAATTTCTTGACCTATGCTCAGGTGCAGGAGTTAATGGACTATGCCGACGCAAAGAAAGTGACCTTTATTCCAGAAATTGATATGCCGGCACATATGACTGGCTTCTTTGACCTTGCGACAATCAAGTTTGGCGAGCCTTATGTACGCGATCGTGCTACGGGTATCGCTTGGGGCACCGGTGACGAGGCGGGTAACCTCGATATTGTGCGCCCAGCCGCAAAGCAGTTTTTGATGAATATTTACGATGAATATACGGAGTTCTTTAAGAGTCGTAAGTACTTCCATATGGGCTTTGATGAATATACTTTCCGTATCGACGAAAAGATCGATTTCGCAAATGAAATGTATGAATATCTCGCTGGTAAAGGCTTCACGGTGCGTATGTGGAGCGATGCGGTGACGAAGACGAATATCTCGCAGCTCAATAAGAATATTGAAATTGTTTACTGGGGCTGGTGGGCAGATGTTGAGCAGTATGGCTATGCAACAGTGCCAGACTTTCAGCGCGAAGGTTTTAAGCTAATTATCACGAACCGTTTTTATCTGTTCTTTGTGCCATATCTGCCGTACATGACGGACGAAATTAATGCGCATACGGTGCGCGATATTGAAGAGAACTGGGAGCTTGAAAGCTGGAACTATAACTTCCCAAGCACGCTCGAAAACCATGACGGAATTATGGGTGGTATGGTCTGTATTTGGGGTGAGAATTCGGCCGGTGTAACTGATGCGGCGATTCGTGAGCAGGGCGTGAAGATGTATAATGCGATGTTCCCGAAGCTTGATAAGATCCGTCGCGAAATTGAGGTGCCGGATGATGAGATTGAGAACCCAGCAACAAGTGATTCGATTGTATTTTACGGGGTAGTTTTGGTTGCTTCGGTGTTTGGCTTTGTAGCTAGCAGACGTAAATAAAGACAACAAAAAATGGTGGAGCGTGCGGGAATCAAACCCGCGACCTCGGCAATGCGAATGCCGCGCTCTATCAGCTGAGCTAACGCCCCATCGACTAGGGAATATTATAGCACGAAAATTTGTTGCAATTTTGAAACATATAGTATAATAAGCGTTAGTGGAATGTGAGAGTAAAACAACAAAAATAAATGTTTTTGGTTCACATGAGTTTTACTCACAAAAGAAAAATTACAGGGAAAAATAGAAATAGAATCTTTGGGGCTGGTATTTTGCTAGCCCTGTTTTTATTGAGCTTTTTCGTCCTGAAGCCGATGATCGCTAGCGCGGAAGCGAAGTATTTGCACGCGACAATTACGGCTGATAATGGCGAGGTTGATTTCTCGCCTGGAATCGATGATGCGGTAGCAAACTTTAGCTATGTGCGTTCGGGCGGCTTCGGTGCTGTATCGAATATTTATGACGCAAAAATATCAATTAAGAATCTTCCAGCATCTGGTACTACGGTGAAGAAGCTTGAAATTGATTTGCCGATTGGCATGTCTTGGGTAGATGATGCGTCGGCAGATAAGAACCTTCAGACCCAGATGGATGCCTCGAAGGGCACGAATGGTATTGAGAAAAAGGCCGTAAATCAGACGCCAGTGCTTGGCTATAACTTCGCCAGCTCAGGCAGGCGCACTTATTATATGCAGCCTGGTACGGAATCGATTGCGGTCAATATTAAGGTCCGCATGGATACTCATGTAGATATTGGCTACATTGAGGATGCGATTAAGGCGACTTTGACGGTTGACGATTACAGCGAGACTGCAAAGGTGGACGTAAATGCACCTACGAATGCTAGCGCGAGTGGTCGCCATTATAATGCGAACTTCTCTTATTATGTTAAGGCTGGCACTTATTACAGCGGTAATGAAAGCTACAATAAGCTGACTTACGCGAGCTATGCGGGCGGTATGTATGACGTGCAGCGCTTAGCCACGCAGGTTAGAATGTATTACCACGTAAATAATCCTGCGGCAAAAATTGAACTTAATACGACGGATACTAGGTATGTATTGGACGACTCTGGTGCCGCTGAAGGTGACTACGTTTTGATTTATACGCCAACAACATCGACAAACGTGGCTTATGTTGCGCCATGGAAGATTTGGGTCCCAGCCGATGCAACGGAAGATGTTGTTGTGACTGGCCATTCCGAGACGGATCACTGGCAGTTGGATGGCAGCACTAGAACGGTCCCGTTTTCGAATCAATATAAATTGACGCTCAAACTCGCGCCGGAAAGTGAATTAGTGACGGTTGGTCTGAACAGCTTGAATCCGGCAAATACGGCTACGGCGTTTGATTATAATACGACGACGCGTGTCTATGTGGCGCCACAGGAACAGGAGACTGGTGTGTTGGGCGTGAGCTATATTAATAACCGCGGTTCGGTAGATTCGGCGCCAAAGACGGTGAAAATGACTTTTGATACGGATGTGTTGGGTGTCATGTCGGTGCGTTTGTCTTGTACTCCTGGTAGTACGATTACATCAGCGCATATTAAGACGAAATCTGGCATCGAGAAAGATGTTGAAATAAACAGAACCTGTAACGCGTATGGTTGGGGCGGCGAGTTTAGCTATAAAGATTTTGGTACGGAACGTACGGATTATATTAAGGAAGTTATTTATGATGCCGGTAAGATTCCAGCAGTAACGCAATTGCGCAAAGCAATGACTGAAGACGCGTCGTGGTCAGTAGCTTGGTTCGGTGCGCGTTTGACGGATGAACGCAATGGTGTAGCGACGATTGAAGTTTATAATACTGACGACCCAACTATTACAACTGGTGTAGCGCATGCAACGACGGTATTTAGCGCGGCAGCATCGATTGATTTGTCGACGATGGCAACACAGGTAGTAGAAGCGGGCAAGACGCTAAAATTCAGCGTAAATATTACGCCGTATTCAAGCGCAATGACATATCAGCATAGTATTTTGCATCCGATTATTTATATTCGCCAGGAAGTTCGCGATAAGGATGGTAATTTCTTGCCGATTTCGAATTTGAAGGTTACGAATGGCAGTACTCGTGGAAATGTAGATATAACAGAAAAGTTCGGTCAGATTCATTCATATGATACGGCAACGGCGAAAGTCTATGTGATTGATGGTCGCAATATTAGTGATGCTTCGGCAAACATTTCGACGGGCTTCGTAAATGAAAATGGCGCAATTACTTATACTTTCTTGAACGTGTCCTATACGGTCGAAACGAGCTCGACGACGCCAGATCAAACGCATCTTTTGCGTGAGGCAGTATGGGCGCAGAGTGCGGGTATCGACAGCATGGCAACGCATCAATACACGGACGATCCTTATGGGTTGAAGAATGGCGTTACGGGCGCATTGGTGCATAATAACGGTGCAAATTATTATCAGGTGCGCGGTTCGCAGTCGATTACGGTTGATAACCTTGCAAAGCACGGCAATTCGAGCACATGGTCGAAATGGTCTGAGGGTGCAAACCCAATTGCAATTGGTACTTCTGATGTATCGTCGCTAAATATGAATATGCAGGTTGTAAACAACTCTGGCGTTGAGGTGCCTGGCCCAACGATGATTTATATGCCAGTGCCTAAGGTTGGCGAGAACTGGGGTGGCTTGAACTATAATGGTGAGGATTTTGAATTCTCGACGGCGTTGACTGGTCCGCTTAATAATCCAGACGAGAACGTGTTTGAGATTTATTACGGCAAGAATATTACGCCTTCTGATGATGGTTCGGAGCTTGAAAGTCGTGCTAGCCAGTTCACTAGTGATACGAGCAACTGGACGGCAGCTGATTGGAAGGATGTGAACTGCGTGAAGATTGTTGCGCGCAATATTCCGATTACCGACGCGGCTAACTTGAACGGCTACGACTTTGGCTATTCGGTGCGCGTGATTGATATTAATAGTATCAGTGATGGCGCAACGGATACTTGGCGTCCAATTTACTATCAGAAGCTGACGAACAGTGATGGCGACTCTTTCGCAGGTTGGTATGGCGCAAGCTATATTTCGATTCGTCTAGCCGATAGTAAGATTAACGGTCAGTTGTTTGTTGATGCAAACAAGAATGGTAAGTTCGATAATAACGAGAGTGCTTTGCGCGAAAGCGGTTGGACGATTGAGCTTTACGACCGCGCGTCGAATCAGCTCGTTCAGACGACTACGACTGATGTGGATGGTAAATATGAATTTATTGAGCTTTTGAACGCGGATGATGGCTACTATATTAACGTTGTAAACAAACATCCAATTACTTACGGCGAAGACGGCGGATACTTGTTTACTAAGAAGGGCACGGCAAGTAACACTGGTAGCTATAATAGCGATAACCAGGCGGTTGGTAGCAAGCTAACGACGCCGGCACACGCTACGGGTTATATTGGGCCAGTTTCGCCAGCACGCGCAGTTGGTGAAGCGACTTATAATATCGGCGTTTACGAATACGTGGCGAATGCTTTCTATACGGCAAAGGTCAGCTTTGATGATCAGAATAATGCGAGCGGCAATCGCCCACGGACGATTAAATTGACGGCGAAATCTGAAGGGGCTGAGGATGTTATTGCTAATCTTGGCGCTGGCGATACGGCGTTGATTTTGCCACTTTATAACACTGCTGGCGAGGCGTTGTCTTACAGTTTTACAGCTGAAGATATTGTCGGCTACGATAAGACGATTAGCTTTGAGAACGACGTAGTCACGGTCAAATATACGCAGCGCCCGGCGCAGATTCAGGCGAATGCGACGATTTCGGCACCAACGTCAGTCGATTCAAAGGACAGCGAGATTGAGTATGAGATTAATTACGAGACGACGGTTAGCCAGTATATTGGCGGGCTTAACACGACGATTGTAAGTAAGTTGCCATATGAGATTGACGAGACGGCTTCCGAGCTTGATGGCGGTGTTTATGATGCGAATGCCAAGACGATTACCTGGGCCATATCTGAGCCAAGCTTTAATACCTATAATGAGACGAATGGCGTGAAGAAGATTGCGCGTAGCTATAGTTTGCGCTTGGCATTTATTGACGTGAAGGCACGTGATGCTTTGACGAATACGCTGGAAACCGAGACGATCTTGAGCGTAAAGAATGCGAAGGCAAATGATAGCGCGACAACTTATGTTTTGACACCAAGCAAGATTAAGTTTCGCTTTGTTGATGAAAATGGCGATGAGCTAGCAGATGATACGGATGTTGACGGCATTGTTGGCGATGATTATGTTGGTGCGCCAGTTTCAATTCCTGGTTATGAATATGTCCCAGGCACTGAAACGAAGCATACCTTCACGGAGGACGAGCAGACGGTAGTTTACTATTACAGAAAAGTTGCGGCGCCGGTAACTATGGATGATATTGTGGTTTGGATTATCGTTTTGTTAGCTTCCGTAGCAGTCTTGAGTGGGCTTAAGGTTTGGCAGGTATCTAGGACGAAGTAATGCTAGCGTTAAACATTTTTCTACTAATCATTGGGTTAGTGGCGCTAGTGAAGGCGTCTGACGTTTTTGTGGATGCGGCGTCGTCGTTCGCGACGCGTTTGCGCGTGCCAAAGATGTTGGTGGCGCTGACGATTGCGGCATTCGGCACTTGCGCGCCGGAGCTCGCGATTTCGTTCACGTCGATTGCGCGTGGCGATGTTGATATGACGCTGGCGAATGTGATTGGCTCTTGTATCGTGAATATTCTTTTGATTGTTGGTATAGCAACGATCGTGAAGCCAATAGAAGTGCGAGAGCAGACTGTAAAGCGCGAGCTGCCGTTACTCGTGCTAGTTACGGGTGCTTTCTTCGTGACGTTAAATGACTCGATTTTTTTGAACCGTCCGAATGGATTGGGGCGCTGGGATGCGCTAGTATTGCTTGCGCTGTTTGGTGTGTTTATGGCGTATATCTTCTTTGCAGTGCATGTACGCAAGGTGAAGCGTGGACGTTTGCCGAAAACAAAGTATACTATGGGCCAGTCGTTAATTTATATCGTGCTTAGCATTGTTACGATAGTTCTCGCGGCGGACATTGTGGTAGATAATGCAGTGGAATTTGCGGGTGCAATTGGGATTTCACAGAAAATTATTGCGATGACGGCGATTGTGATTGGCACGTCTTTGCCGGAACTAACGATGACGGTTGGTGCGGCGAAGAAGGGTGAATTTGATTTGGCGGTAGGCAATATTATTGGCACGAATATTTTTAATATCTGTATTGTGCTTGGTTTACCGACGCTTGTCTTTGGCGGTTTCGAATCGAATGCGTTTGGCCTTATTGATACCTTAGTTGTGTTAGCCGCGGCGCTTGCTTATTATGTATTTGGTCGTAGTAATAAGCGTCTTACGCGCAAAGAAGGGATCTTTATGGTGATGTTATTTGCGGCTTATTATTCATACGTTCTCTTTGGATAAAAATACCGCTCCTTGTAAGGGGCGGTATTTTCGTTGTTAGCAATTAGTGCTTCTTGCTACGAATGAATCCGATAACTGCGACAGTGAGACCGGCTATGGATGCTATGCTGAGCTTAATGTAGTCGATGATGTTATCGTAGGTCTTTGGTGAATTAGGAGTATCCGGGGCGTCTGGGGTATCTGGTGTGTCTGGAGTATCCGGGGTGTCTGGAGTATCCGGGGTGTCTGGAGTATCTGGCTCGGCTTCTTTTCCGGAGATAAGAGCGAAGTTGTTGCCGTCAGTGTAATTGGCGGTAGTTTCGTGAGTGGTTGCCTCGTTACCTTCGACGGTCGCAGTCATTGTGGTGCCAGAGAGGGAATAGCTTGCGTTAGTGGAATCGTTGCCAGGAACGGTCTTTTTGGCAGTAATGTCGTCTCCGAGTTTTTCGACGAGATATTTACTGGAACTAGTGAAGCTAACTGGGGTAATTCCGCGGAAATCGTCGAATTCGTTTGTTTGTGGAAGGGCAGGAACTTCGGTGCTGCCGTTTGCAGCGAAAAGGGTGACAGTATCGTCGATAGTAATTGCTGCGCCATATTCCTTTACGATTTTGTCGTCGAGGCGCTCGAAGTAGGTACCACCGGTGCCGATCGCGTTAGCGTATTTGCCGCCGATGGCGGTGACGTTGGCTTTGTTGGTGATGTTAATTTTGTAATATACTGGCTGCCAGTTGTCGCTGTACTGGTATGGCGCGCCAGAGCCGATGCCGGAGCCGGACTTTACGCGATAGCCTGGGCGGTCGACTGGATCGTAATCGTCGATACTTTCGCCAATGGCGAGAACCTTTGTATTGGCGCCGGAAATATTAATAATGCCGGATTCGTCGCCGTCAGCTTTCTTTGCGCGATCATAATCGTCATTTTCGGAATAGATAGCTGATGCGACGGCTGTTTCTTCATAACCGCCACCGATGCCTGCGCTACCTAGACCAGTTGCCGTAATGTCTCCGCCGGTAATATTGATTTTCTGAACGGTGCCACAGTCGCCTGCGCCAATGCCGGCGCCGCTAGGGGTAGGGTTGCTTTCTTCGTATGGTCCGTATTTGGAGACGATTTTGCCACCGCTAATATTGATGAAGCCGGAGTTTTGGTTCGAACCGCCACCGATGCCAGATGCAAGCATGCCACCATTGGCCTTAATGGTGCCGCCGGAAATATTAATCTCGACGTTGTTTAGTGCGATACCGCCATCGCCGCGACCTGAGCCGGTACCAATGCCTGCGCCGCCGCCGACGCGATCACTTGCTCCTTCGGCAAGACCGGAGGCGTTAATGGTGCCGTTTTTGATATTGATTTTGCCGTTGAGTGTTTCGTGATAGTCGGGAGATGGTTCATATGCGACTGTGCCGCCAGTGCCAATGCCTGCGCCGCCGTCGAAATCGTTTTGGTTGCTATTACGCCCCTGGACGCTATCGGTTTTACCGCCCGTAGCGTTAAGGGTGCCAGTGAAGTCTGAATCAATAGTTACTTCGCCGAAGTCTGGGCCGTAGCTCCAATCCCAAACGCCATCAGATGCGCTACCTCGGCCATCCCATTCGCTATAGCTGCCGTTGCCGCCAATGCCTGCACCAGTGCCGCATTGGAAACTGCTGTTTTCTTCGCTATTTTGGCTACGACCGCCAAGGACGGTTAGATTGCCGGAACCTTTTATGATTAGTTTTGCGCTACCTGCGGCATCATAAGTCTTATTATTGTATTTTGGGGAGACGAGGATGCCTGCTGCGCAAGTGCCGCCGTAAATGTAGTTGTCGCCCTCGAGGTTTAGGGTGAGGGTGGCGCCAGGTTGAATTGTGATACCGGCGAGCTGCTTTGAGCTTCTGGCGTCGACAATAGCGTTACTTAGCGTTATTTCGTCATCAGAAGTAACATTGAACGGTGCGACTGTATCGCTGTAGCTTGCTGCGCTTGCGAGTGGGGCAATGCTTGAAGCTACCAAAATAGCGGTAGATATGACATATTTGCTCTTGTGCATATTTTTGTCTCCCAATGTGTTTTTTTGACCTGTTTAATCTATTTGTAGCAAAGTGCTTATGCTTTGTCAAGAAAAAAACTCCCGCCCTTTAAAGCGAGAGTTTTTCAGTGATTAGATTGTGCAGATGTGGTACTCTGCGATGTGCGAGAACGGTTTTTACGACTTCAGGGTTACCATTTTCGACGACGTAGCCGTTAAAGCTTTCAATCATCGGAATATCGTTTTTGTCGTCGCCAATTGCGATAATGTGTTTGGGGTCATGGACTCCGATGATATCGAGCAGCTTTTTGGCGCCAGTCGACTTATTAGTGCCGATACGAGTGACCTCTATGATATGTCGCATAGAGCTGCTGACCCAGGGGAGTCTTGCGTCATCGTTGAACGCGGCATTGCGATAAGTTATAGCGGCAATTTCGTCGTGAAAACTTGACGTTAGTACTTGCTCGGCGGCGACGCAGTCGATTAGGTCATTGAACCAAAGACGGATTTTGCAAGTGTTCGCCTCAATCAGGGGCGATTCCTTTTCGTCGCTAAAACAGATGAAGGCGTGGTCGTCGGTGTATTTTATTGAGTTCAATGCACTTACGAGCCTTCTAGCGAGATCTTTTCCAAATCTGTCCGTATATACTATTTTGCCGTGACAATCTTTGACAATGCTGCCGTCGCACAGAATGAGAAAATTGCAGTATTGGTAGCAGTCGGGCCAAGCGGAGACAAGACTTTCTTCGCCTCTACCGGTTGCTATTACGAAGCAATTGTTGGCTTGATGCCATTGTTTGATAGCCTCAAGGTTGTCAGTAAAAACTTCGGGACTGCCATGTTCGCACAGGGTGTAATCAAAATCACTAAAAAGAACTGAATTAAAGAACATAAGCCCACCTCCTTATAAGCTGTTATTTTATCATTTTTATGGTGTTTTGTCAATGAAGGGTATAATGGATAAAGAATTAGGAGCACGAGTTATGACCTCAAAAGAGTTACAGAAACGCATCTACGATAACAAAGTAAAACATAATTTTAACCTGACGAATATCGAGCAGGAATTCTGTCTACTTTATGGGGAAGTTGGTGAGGCGTATGACGCTTGGCTAAAGAAGAAGGGGAAGGACGAGCTTGGTTCGGAATTAGCAGATATCGCAATTTATCTTTATGGTTTGGCGGAATTGCTGGACTACGATCTTGGCGCTGAAATGGAGAAGAAGATGGCAATTAATGAGAAGCGTGTCTATAAGAAAGTTAAAGGCGTATTAGTAAAGGAATAAAAAAAGCCCCGAAAGGCTTGATATGGTGGGTTGTGAGGGATTTGAACCCCCGACCCTCTCGGTGTAAACGAGATGCTCTAGCCAGCTGAGCTAACAACCCATACACGGCATTATAACACAAAAAGAGACCGGACGGAAGCCCGGTCTCGATAAGGCTCGAGAAAGCCTTAGTTTTTTATGAAAGGAGTTGCCATTTAACGTATCCGACGGCATCAAGATTAGTGTAGGTAGGTTTTAATTCGCAAACTGCAGCAAGAGCGGTGATTTCATCGAGCGTCATGCTAGCGAAGCTTCTAAAAAGGGGGCTTACCTGCTGAGCGATATCGTAACCGCCCATATAAACGTAATCTTTGCTAAAGCTATATCCGCCGAGTTCAGTGTTGGTGCTACCTCTCATGATGCGATAGGTAGTAGTCCAAGCGCCTTTGAGTGCTTCTTCTTCAGTCTGGCCCATGTCGAAACGCATATCTTTGATTAACTTGGCGATTTCGGCAAAGTCTGAACCACGACGAGCCTGATCGCAAGCGATAGTCGCGTAAGGCATCGGAAGGGCCTCTGGGCCATTGATACTTACGTCGCTAATCTTTGCGACTCCTTCATAAAAGAGTTCGTCATCGCTTTTTGCGATGACGGGGTAAAGTGGAGCGAGTGGTGAATCAGCGCCAAGAATCTGCTTAACGAGTTCTTTGCAGTTTTCGCTGCCGAGTAGGTGACACTCAATCTCGTGGCCGATGAGCTCGAGTAATTTGAGGCCATTAACCTTGCGTGTGGCAGGGACACCGACGAGCGGTCTACCGGTGAGGTTCTTGTCGCGGACATCGATTGAAGTGAACTGGTCACCGACTTCGATAGTCCAGCTGTCGATGCCATAGTGGTTGATTACCTCTGTAAACCAGTAACCAATCGTCTCTGCATCGAACTGCATTGCCTTGAGCGCCTTCTGGTCTTTCTTGGTGAAGCGTGACTTTTTGGCGTAAGGAATGATTTCGCCGTTGACGATCTGATAGGCACGATAAGCCTGATTGTTGGAAGGGAAGCCGTAAATCTTTCGGCTGAGGTTGCATACTTCATTGTCGTCTCCGAGCAAGATGCTTGCGGCGATTTCCGTGGCAGTAATGGCATTGTTGATGCGGCTGAGTAGAATCTTTTTGATGACTTTTTCTGCGTCAGTCTCAGGGATGAGGCCATTGGCGAGCGTTGCTCTTGCGGCGGTCAGTTCGAAGTTGTGGCTGGAAGCTTCCTTTAGGGCTTCGCGATTGTAAAGAAAATACGGGTTGGTAAAGAGGCCGATTTTGGCGCGGTCTAACCAACGAGCTTTCTCGTCGGCCACGTTGATAGGGGTGACGAGCTCAACAGGGTTAAGTCTGATGATGATGTCTGCGAGTGACTGAAAACGGGTGTCGACTGAATACTTCATAAAAGCATTCTCCTTTCATGTAAAAGTACTTTGTTGTTGATGGGTTGCAACAAAAAATCTTCTCGCGATGCGAGTATTTATATATTATAGCACACTTAGCCTGAAAAGTCAATGAATGAAGAGTTTGCTAACGGGGGTGAATAGTGGTAAAATAGACAGGTAAATTTTAATCAAAGAAAGGGCAGCGATGTCAGAAGAATTAGTCATGAAGCAACGTCATACGCTCAGCCATATTATGGCCGCGGCGATTAAGCAGGTCTATTCTGACACAACAACACTTCAGTTTGGTGTAGGCCCTGCAATTGATAACGGCTTTTATTACGATATCGACTTCGGTGGCGTTAAGGTCTCCGATGAAGATTTGAAGAAGATTGAGAAGGTAATGCGCAAGATTATTGCACAGAAATTGCCTGTGGTTTATAGCGAGAAGTCTCGCGCTGAGGCTTTGAAATGGGCAGAGGAGAACGGCCAGAAGTTTAAGGCTGAGCTCATTAATGATTTGCCAGAGGACGAGACGATTTCTTTCTATACGCTTGGCGAGTTTGAAGATCTTTGCAAGGGTCCTCACGTAGAAGATACCGGCAAGGTTGGCGCATTTAAGCTAGAGAAAGTTGCTGGCGCTTACTGGCGCGGTGACGAGAAGCGCGAGATGCTTACTCGTATCTATGGTCTCGCATTCGAGACTCAGGAAGAGCTTGACGAATACGTCAAGAAACAGGAAGAAGCAAAACAGCGCGATCACCGCAAGCTTGGTAAAGAACTCGATTTGTTCTGTTTCTCGGAGCTTGTTGGTTCTGGTTTGCCAATGTTCACTCCTCGCGGTACGATTCTTCGCGATATTTTGAACGATTTTGCTCAGAGCTATCGCCTAAAGAACGGTTATCAGAAGGTCTGCATTCCTCATATTGCCTTGGTTGACCTCTACAAGACCTCTGGTCACTATGAAAAATTCCCAGAGATGTTGCAGTTTGTTAGCCAGGAATCCGGCGATCATCTCGCCTTGAAGCCAGTAAACTGCCCGCATCATTCGCAGATTTATGCTTCTCAGCCACGTTCTTACAAGGATTTGCCAATTAAGTATCTTGAAACGACGATGGTTTATCGCGATGAGCGCAAGGGTGAGCTTGGCGGTCTTAGCCGCGTTCGTTCGATCACTCAGGATGACTCGCACGTCTTTGCAACTGAGGACCAGATTGGTCAGGTCTTTGGTGAGCTGATTGCTTCCGCTCAGGATCTCTATGAGCGCATTGGCATGAAGTTGCATCTACGCCTTAGCTTCCGCGATGACGGCGACGGTTACACTGGTACGCCAGAGATGTGGGAGAAGGCCCAGAATGCAATTCAGGCAATGGCTGATGAGCACAAGATTGAATACTTTATTGGTATCGGCGAGGCTGCAATGTATGGTCCAAAGATGGACTTCATGGCAACGGATGCCTTGGGCCGCGAATGGCAGGTTGCAACGGTCCAGCTCGATTACGCAACGCCAACTCGCTTTGGTCTCGAGTATACCGATGCTGACGGCAGCAAGAAGACTCCTGTCATGATTCACTGTGCATTGGTCGGTTCGATTGAGCGCTTTATGAGTGTGCTTATTGAGCATACGGCTGGTTGGTTCCCATTCTGGATGGCGCCAGAACAGCTCCGTATCTTGACTGTTAACGATTCCGTAAATGAATACGTTGGCAAGATTAAGGCTGAGCTAGAGGGCTTTGAACTCGATATTCCTATCGAGCACAACAAGCTTCGCATGACGGTTGATGATCGCAACGAAAGCCTTGGTAAGAAGATTCGCGAGGCGACCAAGATGAAGATTCCTGTAGTTTTGATTGTTGGTCCTAAGGATGTCGAAGCCGGTGAGGTTTCTGTACGTCTTCGCGACTCCGAAGAGAAGGTTAAGCTCGCAGAGCTCAAAGATTTCTTGAAGAATCTTTAGTGGTATAAGAGCCGCAGAATATTGATTTCTGCGGCTTTTTGTGGTATAATATAGAATGTTAGCGTGTAACTAATGTATTTTGAAAAATCGGTTCGGTCAGAAGGAGCGAAAATGAAACTACTGTTAACAATTTTATTAATAGTAGTAGTGGTGGGTGTTATATATTTTAGAGCTGTCGCTCCATGGATGGCAGCAAGATGCAAGCGCAAGAAGAATAAGCGCAAGAAGAATATAAGAGATATGCACTCTTATATTAAGAGCACCGGTGAATTCGATTTTAGTCGTCTTATGAATAACGCCGGCGAGCCTCTGGTTTTATCTTATAGAAGTCCTGGGATCTTTCGTCTCCCCGAGAAAAGGGGATACCTGAAAATGGTATATAGCCGAGACGGTGCACTCCTGGACGAGCTATATGTGTTGAAGCCACCATTTTTTCGAAAGAAAATATGGGAAAAAGCGGAAGAGTACTACTTCTGTTTTTTCTATATTAGCGGAAGTAGTATTGGTGTGAAAGCACGTAAGTTGTACCTAAATTATGATGCTATTTGCGCCATTTATAATGAAGTACGAAAATCATAAAAAGAGACCGAACCGATGAAAATGATTCACCCCAGTATATTTCGACATGCTGGGGTTTTTCGTGCTTCTCTTTTTAAGATGATTATGCTAAAAATAGAATAAGGATTATATATGAAAAATGTATTAAAGAAAAAGAGAGCACTAGTAGCAATTCTAGCTCTAATAGTAGTTGGCTTGGTTGCTGGCACGATTGCCTATAATTACGATAGATCCATCTTCACGAATATCTTCGGAGTGCAAGACTTCAAGACCGAATTCATTGAGACATTTGATTCTCCAGACAACTGGCAACCTTGCGACGAGATTCCGAAAACCGTAATTGCAAAGAATGACTCTGGCGTAAGAGTGAATGTGCGCTTGAGTTATGAAGAATTTTGGAATGCGAAAAATGGCGGTAGTTTGCCATTGACTAGAAATGGCGTAAAGTTGGCGATTATTAACTTCCAGAACGAAGACGACTGGGAGCTTCGTAGTGATGGCTGGTATTATTTTAAGGCCGGCCTAGCTCCTGGTGAGTCAACGAATTCCTTGTTTAAGTCTGTGAAACTCGACTGTTCGGCTAACTTTGGCGGCGAGAATATCTGCACCGAAACAGAAACAGGTAAGACCTGTCAAAAAGAAGCTGACGAGTATGCCGATGCCGAATATCACCTAAAGATAACAGTTCAGATGATTGCTGGCGAATTCCCGTCCGTTAATACGCATACGGCTTGGTTCTTGCCTCTAGATACTCCGGATGATGGGCCGATAGTAAAAGATGTCGATTACAATCTTGATATATGGAATAGTGAACAAAGTGACCTTAATACTACCGACCCTGGTACTACCGACCCTGGTACTACCGACCCTGTTGCGCCGATTCTAATAGAACCTAGTACCTGCACTTATACATATAATGATCTAGAACATCCATGGAGGTTTCTCTCGCCGTATGTAACGAGGGAGAAAATTGCGGACGGAGAAGCGATCAGTCTAGACCGTAGTAAGCTCCAAATCTCAGAAGCATATGGCTATAGCTGTGGTTTGGCGTGGCAATATGCGGAGGGGCCATACAAAGGTAAAAAGGTTGTTGGTGCCGAAGTACCGTATGAAGGATATCAGGGTAGATTGACGCGATGGTCCGGCTATTTGCTCATTGACGAGGACTTTGATGAACCAGGAGAAATTAGATATTACAATAATGAATTAGTCAGCGATGAGGCACGCCGATATACTAATTCGTTTGATAGTGATGAGGACGGTTTCTATAGCTGTCAATATACTGGCACAGGCTATGATTGTCATATAATTAAGGCCGAAATTAGTGTATTTAAGTATATACCTAGAGACGAAGAGATGAATTTTGTCCCGACGAGCGATGTCGTGATAATGCCAGTTAAATCTATTGCAGCGGAGGCTATTTGATTTTTCAGCGTAGCTATGCTATATTTTGTAGATTCTCGATGCATATAGGGGCATCGTGTTGTTTAAAAATATATTGAGCAGTGTGATGACGTGTAGCCGCTAGTATTACTAGCGAGAAATCTTTGAAGGGGGTAATATGGAGACCTTTTTCTTAACGGTAATCATCGTGTTATTTGCTATGCATCTCTTGGCCGAAAGGGCATTATCGCAGTTATGGCGTCCTTGGTGTCATGGGGATACTACAAGTTTGTTGAGGCCAATTTGTTTTCATGAATCATTTAGGGAAGACAAAAGCGAATACTTGCTATTGTCTTACCAAATTGCGAACCACATACCGGAAGTTTGTACTAATTACGGTAATAGGGTGAGACTTTGCGGTTATCACCGCGGCATCTTCGTTGACTTAGTACTCGATGAGGAGAGACTCTTGAGGGGGATACGAGTAATTAGCGTAAGGAATAGCTTTGACTTCTTTTTCCCGAAAGTAAAGGAAGTTGATCTAGCTGGTAGGGGGCGTCAATACGTTGTGAGATTGCGAAATTGCGAGCCATTTTACATTAGGCTAAGCGATGCAATCAAGTTACAATATGCTCTATTATATTAAGCTTACTCCCGCCGTTCTTTACGACGGGAGTTTTTGATATATAAATATAACCAATCGCGTAGGTTGTCCCCGAGTAGCGTAAGCGGATTTTCATTGATTTTTACGGCTTTTTGTGGTATAACTAAAGGTTAGTTGGCGCCGTTATTTAGCGGCGCTGAAGTAGTTTTTACAATCAGTTCTCATTGAAAGAGAGGTAAAAGAATGGGCGAAACTGTTGTATGGTTTATCTTCTTGGCGGGCGTGATGATTGCTTTGATAGCTTATTTGATTTCTTTAGATAAGCTAGCGAAGCTGTATCGCCCTTGGCGCTTGCGCTTAATATGCGCAAGAATGTCGGCAAATGCGATGATGTCTTATATCGACAAAGAGACGGGCGAATTTTACTTTGCTCAACTCATGGACGATGCGGGAGCGCCGCTTGCGGCGTTGCTGTATAAGGATCAATATTGTTTGCCGAGGAAAGGTGAGTTTCTGGAATTGGAATTCACGGATTATGTCGACAGGGAAGGAAAGGGTTACGCGGTAATGGATAGACTGTCCTGGCGTCGTATTCGTAATCCATTCGAACTAATCTTTAGACGCAAGAAACAGATTTGGCAAAATGATCCTCGCAATGTCTGTAGATTCTTTTGGATAGATGGCGAAAGCATTAGAGTAAAAAATGACATCTATCTGACCTACGATGCAATCCATTCAATTTATGGATTAGTTGGAAGGAGGGGGTTAAATGTTGCATCTAGATTTAGGTGAGTGGATTATGCTAGGCCTGATTGTCCTGATGTGGATGATCGTAATTTTGTATTTTGTCACATGTAAACGTGTGGCAAAGATTTTGTGGCCATGGGAAAACAAAAGTGTACGCTACGCGATCCTGGGCAGAAGCAACTGGCACGATATCACGAAGAGTGATTACGTGACCATGGAAGGGGACTTTGATATGTCTCGCTATGTCGAGGATCTTGGAGCGCCAGATTTTATGAAATACATTGATGTTGATGATGGCACGATTCGCCTCTGCACGCCGGAAAAGGGGGTCTTCTTTGACCTGCATTTTGCGGCGTTGGGTGGCGAGAAGATGTTAAATCGAATCGAGAAAGTGTGCATCAGAAATATGTTTGAGTATGTTCTGATGCCGAGTAAAGAGATATATTCGCTAACCAAGGAGGCAGAGATGGCGCAACCTTTTTACGAATATGTCGTGCACGGCAATCTCGCAAGAGTGCCGGATTTTATGATGACCGGTGTAGCCCTTAGGGCGTTTTGCAGCGGAATGTCAGAATTAGCAGAATGAGAACTGATTTGATGGGATCCCCGGAGCAGCTCCGGGGATTTTTGTGGTTTTAAGCTTAAGCGTTTTGGTATAAAATAGACGAAAAGGAGATTATCTAAAATGGATAGAGGCGAATTTGAGGCAGGTCCAGTACAGACTCAGCCATCAGTAGTAGTAAAGAGGAAAAGCAATCCAGCTGTATTAGCAATGGCAATTATCTTTGCTTTGATTTCAGTTGGTCTTGGTGTTTGGATCGTGATTCTATTGAACAATCCAAAGAGTAGCGAATCAAAAACCAGCAAAAACGAGACGAGCCAGGAGCAGACAGTTGAGTCCGGCAATGGTGAAGTATCGACTCCAGCAACTCCAGCTGGTGCACGCATTGGTTATTCGGTTTGGGGCCATTGTACGGTCGGATACCTTACAAAGGGCGGTGAATTCTATGTGAGCACCGCTGATGCTTGCGATAGCATGTGGAAGAATCAGATACCTGGCATCAACAAAGCGGACGCTGCTACTGGCCAGAACGGTACCTTTACTATCACTTACGGCGACGGTCAGGATATTGCTGAATATGAGGTAATGGGCGCCAATGATAACAAGCTAAAAATTGACGGTTTGAAAGCTAATGACTCTAACATCGCGGCGGTTGCCGTTGCAGAGATCGGCCAGAACTGGACGGGCGAAAAATATGTGCTCGTAAAAGAAGATGGTACTGTCGATATGCTTCTCTTGGACGCTGATGCTACCGGTAAGCTCAATCCGAAGCTCGTAAAGAACTTTGGTGGTTTTAAAAACATTGCAAGCGCAGTGAGCGTAGATAATGGAGACTATGTTTCTACAGTTTTGATTACACGCAATGGCGGTCAGATCTCAATGACTGATGCTTTGAATGGTCTATATACCGACAATGACTAAATAATAGAAAAGAGGCGCTAAAAACGCCTCTTTTTTGGTGGTAAAATAGATGTATGGCTGAAATTTTGGAGGGTCTTAACACTGCGCAACAAGAAGCCGTGCAGACGATGTCTGGACCGGTGTTAATTTTGGCGGGCGCGGGCTCTGGCAAAACAAAAACATTGACGCATAGGATTGCGAATTTGATTGCGAGCGGGGTTTTGCCGCAAGAAATTTTGGCACTGACTTTTACGAATAAGGCGGCGCGCGAGATGCGTGAACGCTTGGCGAAGCTGCTTGGTCGCGAGAATTCCTTCAGTTTTATGCCTTGGATGGGGACATTCCACTCGATCTGCGTAAAGATGCTGCGCATTGAGGCAGAGAGCGTTGGTCTCGATAAGAGCTTCGTGATTTATGATACGGATGACCGTTTGGCGCTGATTAAGCGTGCAATGAAAGAGTTGCAGGTTAGCGACAAAAATGTGAAACCGAAAGCGGTTGAGGCCTATATTTCGAAGGCGAAAAATGAAGGTCGTATGCCGGATGAGATGCTGGCGGACGCATATTATCCAAATCAGCAGCAGATGGCGCGCGTCTATGAGCGCTACGAAGATATGCGCAAGAAGGCGGATGCGGTTGATTTCGATGATCTATTGCTCTATGTGGCGCGTCTGTTGCGTGAGCGTAAGGATATTCGTGAGAAGTGGCAGAATCGCTTTAAGCATATCTTGATTGACGAGTATCAGGATACGAACCATATTCAGTACGAGATTGTGAAGCTGCTCGTGAACGAGGAGCGTAATATCTGTTGCGTCGGTGATGACTGGCAGTCGATTTACTCTTGGCGTGGGGCGGATTTTACGAATATTTTGAATTTTGAGCGCGATTTTCCAGGGGCGAAAGTGATTAAGCTCGAGCAAAACTATCGCTCGACGCAGAATATTCTCGATGCCGCACAAAAGGTGATTACAAAAAATACCCAGCGTAGCGACAAGACTTTATTTACAAAGGCGGGGAAGGGTGCGCCGATTACGATTTGGCAGGCGCGCGATGAGCAGGATGAGGCGAAGTGGGTGGCTTCGACGATTCGTAAGATGCGCCGTCCGCTCTCGGATTTTGCAGTGCTTTATCGCACGAACGCGCAGTCGCAGGCTTTTGAGCGCGCATTTATGGATTACCGTTTGCCATATAAGTTGGTTGGCGGGGTGCGTTTCTATGATCGTAAGGAAATTCGCGATATCGTGGCGTATTTGCATTTGATTGTGAATCCACACGACATTATTTCGCTCACACGCGTAATTAACGTGCCAGCCCGTGGAATTGGCGAGAAATCCGTCCAAAAGATCCTGGAGGGCGATTTAGAGGGCCTGACGGCTAAAACTCGTGGGGCCTATGAGAAGTTTGTTGATTTATTAGCGCATTTGCGCGAGCAACACGCTGCTAATGTGGGTCCGGCGGAGATTATCGAGGAGTTGTTGCGCAAGATTGACTACCGTGGTTATCTAAACGATGGCGATAAGCTAAAGGCTGAGGAGCGCAATGAAAACTTAACGGCTTTGGTTGGTGAGGCAGGCACTTACGAGACGCTTGATGATTTCTTGGCGGATGCGGCTTTGATGTCATCCTCGGATGAAGAAGCAGGGAAAGACGCGGTAACTTTGATGACTTTGCACGCGGCAAAGGGTTTGGAATTTCCAGTGGTATTCTTGGTTGGCCTCGAGGAGGGTTTATTGCCGCACGTACGTTCGATGGATGAGTCGGTAGAGGATGTAGAAGAGGAACGCCGCTTAGCGTATGTTGGCATGACGCGTGCGATGCAGGAATTGTTTTTGACCTATGCAAATTCGCGCTTTATGTTTGGCGGGCGTAATTATAACTTCCCATCAAGATTTTTGCAGGATTTGGGTTACAATCCGTATGGCGGTTCGTCGGCATTGACGGACTTTGGTGATGACTTTGGGGCGGACGATTTTGGCGAGGATTATGACGACGATCCATTCCCAGATGATCTGCCAGTATTTGATTGATATGACTGCGGTATAATAGGGGTAACTGGCAAGTAGTCCTTTTCGATTTTTTGTATATTTTCCAAGAAGGAGGGGATATGGATGAAAGGCGTAGAAGCTTGCAATGTGTTCGTGAAGAAAATGCGGGATATGTCAGGGCTATTACCGCGCTTTATCGCGGAGCTGGCGATGACTTGGGTATTAGATGAGATATTGCTCGTATATGAACCAAGTTCCGATGATATGGCTAAATTTAATGCGATATACGGCGATATGCGGTCAAAACCGAAGGGGAGGGATGTTGCGGATTTAACGTGGTCAGAAAATTCTACGCCACTATATTTCGTTGCGCGTGCGGGAATAGACCTTTGCATCGCTTTGTCGCTTGAGCTATCTAGGGGCGGAGATGAGAGAGAAGCTGTGGCGGCAAAGGCAAAATTATTGGTGCGAACTGCGAGATTTGTGCAGATGTGTTCGCAGACGGCGCTCGGATTATCATACTCTCTCGAAAGTAATAAAGCGCGTGATTGTCGACGTTTTTCTGATTTATATAAAGAAGCGGAATCACTGGCTTTAATCGGCTCGAGCTATTCTTCGTGAAAATATGCTTTTCTCCCCGAGTCTTTCGGGGAGTTTTTCTTGATTTTGTATTCTATTTGTGGTATTATTATCGATAATATTAGCTCAGCAGAAGGTGACTCTACAGAGAGAATAACATGCTTCTGCTTTAACCAAAGGAGTGTTCATGAGAGAATACGAATTAACCGTTCTCGTTCATCCTGATCTAGAGATGAATCTTGAGGCGGCAACCGACAAGATCAAGGCATTGATCGAAGGCAACGGCGGTAAGATTACCAAAGAAGCCAACGAAGGCAAAAAACGCCTCGCTTATCAGATTAAAGGCCAGGATTTCGCGGTTTACTACTATTACGAATTGGAACTTCCTGCAGCTGCACCAGCGAAGATTTCTTCCGTGCTCAACATCACGGACGAAGCTATCCGCTACTTGCTAGTCGCAAAAGATCCACGTCGTGAGAAGATGTTGGCAAAACGCCAAGAACGCAAAGCGCAAGAAGATAAAGAGGAGGAATAAACAATGGCGCGAGGTTTTAGCAAAGTTATAATTGTGGGTAACATTACAAGAGATCCAGAACTACGTTCTACTCCAAGTGGTACGCAGGTTTGTGGTTTCTCCGTTGCAGTAAATCGCAATTATCGTGATGGCTCTGGTGAGCAAAAAGAGAATGTTTCATTCTTCGATTGTTCTGCTTGGGGCAAATCCGGCGAAATTATCGCGCAGTACGCAAAGAAGGGTAGCGGAATCCTCGTTTCCGGTCGTCTTGAACAGCGTAGCTGGGAAGACAAGGAAGGTCAAAAGCGCTCCCGCGTTGAAATCGTCGTCGAAGATTTCAACTTCATCGGTGGTGCTGATGGTAGCGCATCTGGCAGCAAAAGCGCATCTGGCGCAGCTGCTAGCGATGTAGCTCCTGATGATATCAGCGATGAGCCAATTGATTTAAGTGAAATTCCATTTTAGAAAGGGTAAGGATGAGAAAATACAAGAATGATCCAGATATGTATTTCGATTACCGCGATGTAAAGACTTTGCAGCGCTACGTCGATGCATACGGCCGTATTGAGCCAATCAGCAAGACTGGTCTTTCGGCAAAGCAGCAGCGCCAGCTCGCTGTAGCTGTTAAGCGTGCACGCCATCTAGCATTAATGCCATTTGTCGCTAACGCGTAATAGAGGTCTGATTTATGTACGGACCAACTGATTTAAAGAAAAACACCTTGATTACGCTTGATGGTCAGCCATACAAGGTAATTGAGTATTCCCAGAAAGTTATGGGTCGCGGTGGTAGCATCGTGAACGTTAAGGTAAAGAACCTTATTACTGGCGCTTTGCTTCCAAAGACCTTCAAGGGTCAGGAAAAGATTGAGCCAGCTGAGGTTACTAACCAGACCGTTCAGTACCTCTATAACGATGGTGAGAAGTTCTACTTTATGGATCCTACTACTTTTGAGCAGTATGAGCTCGCAGCTGATATGGTTGGCGATGCAAAAGACTTCCTCAAAGAGGGTTCTGAAGCAGAAATCCAGTTCTATAATGAAATGCCAATCAACCTAAACCTTCCAAAGAACGTTTGGTTGACTGTTGAATATACCGAAACCGCAGTTAAGGGTGATACTTCCTCTGCAATCGTAAAGGATGCAAAGCTTGAGACTGGCGTAGTTGTTAAGGTTCCTGCATTCATCAAGACCGGTGATGTAGTATCGATTGATACGGAGACTTACGCTTATCGTGAGCGTCAAAAATGATACTAATGATGACCGGTGGCCTGCTTTGAAGCAGAAGATACCGGTCATCATTGGCCCCACGGGGTCGGGTAAGACTGGCTTATCGATAGATTTAGCCTTAGAGCTCGTAAACCGTGGGATTTTTGATGGTTGCGAAATTATTTCGGCTGATTCGCGTGCGATTTATAAGGGCATGGACATTGGCACGGCGAAACCGACGGTCGAAGAGATGCGCGGCGTGCCACATTGGGGAATTGATTTAGTCGGGCCGGGCGAGCGCTTTACGGTTGCCGATTTTAAGGAATATGCTGAACAAAAAATTTCTGAAATTGTTCAGAGGGGGCATTTACCGATAATTGCTGGTGGAACAGGGTTGTATGTAGATGCCTTGATATATAATTATTCATTTTCTGAAAAAGCGAAAAATAGTTATGCAGACCGTGAGCAAATGAGTGATCAATTTTTGGTGGTCGGCATCGATTGGCCGCGTGAACAACTACGTGAACGTTTGCGTTTGCGTGCGGAACAATTCTTTAGTCAGCCGATTGAGGATGAGTACAAAAAAGTGGCTGCCGAGTACGACGCGAATAGTCAGGCGATGAAATCAAATATTTATCCGATTATTCACGATATGCTTGAGGGTAAAATTACTCGCGAAGAGGCAATTGATTTATTCGTGCTTGATGACTGGCACTTAGCTAAGAGGCAGCTAACGTGGTTTAAGCGTAATCCAAATATCGTTTGGTTGCCGTTAAAAGAGGCGCGTGATTTTCTTTTAGACACTTATGTGTGCTAAAATATTATCAATATGAATAAAGAAAACGCAACAATTCCACTAGAAAAGTTATTCGGTTCAAAGACTAGGGCAAAGCTACTTGCGCTTTTCTTTGAGAATACAGAAAAATCTTATTATGTACGCGAAATTACTCGCGTTATCGAAGAACAAATTAACTCAGTTCGTCGTGAATTAACAAATTTGTCCGCTTTGGGGCTCGTAAAAATTGAGAACTATGAGAACAAAGTATATTACTCAGCAAACATGAAGCATCCGTTTGCGCGCCCGATGACTGAAATCTTTGCGCGCTCTAGTGCGATGAACTACGCGACAGATGGTGAGCAGAAGATTGAAGTTAAACGCACTTCTATCTGGGAAGAATATGTTCGCCCAGTGGCGAACCTTATCTCTGCGCTTATCGTTACAAATCGTATTCCTGGTCAGGATGGCTTGGATCTCTTGATTGTGGGCGACAACCGTACGCATAAGCTAACGCATTGGGCTGAGGTCGTTGAAAAACGTCAAGGTAAGCCGCTCAATTATGTTATTATTAGTCGCGAGGATTACATTTACCGTAAGAGCGTTCGTGATAAGTTTCTAACCGACAATGTCTGGTCATTGCAGATTAGTGAGACTTATGACCCAGGCAAAATACTATAGTAAGGAGGAAATATGTTTGAGATTGAATTGAAGAATCCAGAAGAATTAATTATTCACGACAAAGATAGGAACGTTGCAATTAATATTGCTGAATCTACGATTAATGCAGATTTGCGCGTCGGTACTATCGGCGGCGCAGGCGAGTTTGAGATTGGCGATGTTGCTATCTCCGCGAAGCCTCTTTCTGCTGGCGGCATCATGTATCGCGTAGTTACCGAAGGCGTCAAGATCGGTCTCGTTGGCTCTACTGCAAAGATTGAAGATCTCGATGAGCTTGGCCCAATTGATATTCTCGGCACTACTAACGCAAAGTTTGTACCCGTTGTTGAACCTAAGGCAGTCGTCCCAATGGGCAACATGGACTTTGCTGAGATTAAGGGTTCCGTAAAGACCGATAAGAAGGTAAAGGTTAAGGCCGCATCTCTTCCTGCAACGCTCGAAGTTTGGAAGATGGACTAGTTTAGTTATTAAAGAAGCCCCTCAGATTTGAGGGGCTTCTTGACGTTTTGTCGATTGCGATTGACAAAAATTTTGCATATTTTACCTCTGTTGCGGCTTGGCGATGTAGGGTATAATTGACAATAATTCCGAATGATGATATAATGTTGTTATCGTCATGTATGGAGCCCAGCATGACAGAACCTTATAGTTCGACGATAGGCCTAGCCTTAGTCGTTTTTCTGAGATAACAGGAGGGGGATCTATGATTATCTTAAGAAGAGCCCGCGATGGGCTATAGCTTTAAGGGTGACGACGTTTAGGTGATGCGCGCACGGCCGGCCATCAAGCGCTTCTTGTCGTCATCCGTTCTCCCTGGTATTTAACCACGCTTTTGCCATCATTTTATGATTGGCGGTCTATGCGGCGATAATACCGGGGAGTTTTTCATTGACGGATTATAAGATTTGAGATATAATAGGGAATAGTTTTAATTTAATAGTAAAGAGTAAAGATATGGCAATTTGTGAAATTACCGGCAAAGGCAAGATGTATGGCCACAATGTGAGCTTTTCTCAGCATAAGACTCGCAAAGTTTTCAAGCCAAACGTCCAGAAGCGCACTTTCGTGATCGATGGCCAGAAGGTTAAACTTAACGTTTCTACTTCCGCGCTACGTACGCTTAAGAAAAAAGGCCTTTTGAAATAAGATAAATACGCTCCGAAAGGGGCGTATTTTTTTACGGCTTCGCCCTCAAGCTTCTTCTTGGAAGAAGAAGCTTGGAAAGAAGAACCATTACGAAAAGAAATCCACGCACATGTCGCGGATTTCTTTTTGATTATGTTAGACTATGAAGTATATGGATATCAATTTCGGGTATATCGCTGCAGTTTTCTTAGTGTCGATTTTTTCGATTATCTTGCATGAGCTGATGCATGGCGTAGTAGCCTACTGGCTCGGTGATCAGACGGCGAAATTAAGCGGTAGGCTAACTCTTAATCCGATTAAACATATCGACCCAGTGATGTCGATTATCTTGCCGGTTTGTTTGGCTCTGATGGGGATGCCGGTGTTTGGCGGTGCGAAACCAGTGCCGATTAACACACGTAACCTAAAAGGCGGCGAATGGGGTTTTGCGGCAGTGGCAATTGCGGGTCCACTAACGAACTTTATCTTAGCGTTTATTTTCTTCTTGATCGGGCATTTTTCTGGCGCATTTGACAGTGCTATGAATCTAATGAGCTTCGGTGGATTGTTATGCTATGCGGGTGTGGTATTGAATATTGGCCTCTGCTTGTTCAACTTGATTCCAGTACCACCACTTGATGGTAGTCGTGTGCTATATGCTTTGGCGCCAGAAGGCGTGCGGGATTTTATGCAGCAGATGGAAAAATACGGAATTATTGTAATTTATGTCTTGATTTTGGTCGGCGGTACGGCGTTCTCGCACTATATGGCGGCTGGTCAAAATGGGATTATCGACTTCTTCTACTGGATTGTGGGCGTTCACTAAGCCTGCGGCTGCGTGCTATAATAAAAGTGTCCCTAGTACGATTATTTTCCTGAATAATCATTTTCAAGGGGATTCGTGGTGATTAAACCGTGGTTTAATCGCATAAGAGTCTACCCACCGTGTATCTAACACGGGAAAAAGTGTACTAGGGATTTTTGATGCTGCTTATGGTAAAATATAGGTAATGAAACAGCGGATTCGGGTGTCGGCAATCTGTAAAAAAGACGGGGATATTTTGTTGTTGAAACGCGCCGGCGGACGAATTGACGGCGTTGAAGTGGATTTTGAGCTCCCAACAGGGAAAATTATTTTCGGCGAGCAGCCAGAAGAGGCAATGGCGCGTGTGCTCTATGAGCATACAGGAGTAAAAACAGCTAGCCTACAGCTGATGGATGTGGTGACCTTTACGAGCCTCGAAGGATCGTCGCAGCTTGGTAGTCTCTATATTATCTATGAAGTGAAGCTAGACGATGCGGCGCAGGTAAAGATTACTTCTGAGCGATACTCGGCATATAAGTGGACGCCGCTAACAGAGACATCGAACTATCCGCTTGATGAAGCGACGATGATGGTCTTGCAGATTACCTCGACGAAGGGTGTTGAGGTGCATTCAAAGATGCGTCGCATTGGCGATAATGAGCAGGTTCTACCTTCGAGCGATTTTGCTACGATTTATACCGACGGTGGCAGCCGTGGCAACCCTGGTCCAAGCGCAATTGGTTACTATATTATCGGCGCAGATGGACGCGAGATTAAGCGTGGCGGCGAGTTCCTTGGTATGTCGAACTCACGTTTAGCAGAGTATTATGGCTTGAAGGAAGGTCTAGAACAGGCGATTGAGCTTGGTTTGAGGCGTGTGAACTTCAAGAGTGACAGCTTGATGATGGTAAACCAGTTGAATGGCGTCTACCAGGTGAAGAATTTGGATCTGATGCAGGTTTATTCGGATGTGCTTGGATTATTATCCAAGTTGGATTCTTATTCGTTTACGCATGTACCGCGTGAACAAAATAAAGAGGCTGATGCGGAAGTTAACCGCATTATTGATGAAAATACGACGCGTGGTGAGTATTAGTGTCTGAGGCTAGCCATTATCGTCCAAGCGGTGATGCCGGCAGCAGCAATTAGACAGAAGAAGCCAATGAAAGTGAAGGTCTTGTGGAACTTCGACTGGCGTTTTTCTTTGCTGATGATGCGCGCCAAAGTGGCGACGACCAGCGATAGTATACCGATACCACCCAAGATAAATGGAGATAACTCAATTAGTTGTTCCATATTACTTGCAGTATAGCATATTTTTGCGGAAGCCGAATTTTTCTAGTGCAGTAATAGTATTTTTGTATTCTGCCGGGATGAAGATTTTTACATTTTTGTTCAGTTTTGGCAGATAGTTGTAATATTTTTCAGGTAGCTCAACGACGAAGATCATTATTTCGGTCTTCTCGAGCATTTCAGGGAAGTCGAGGTAGTGGAAAGTATCGTCAGATTTGACATTTTCGTCAAAAAAGCAGATTTCTTTGCGGCTAATAACAGGGGTGAGGGCGTCAGCGAGGTCTTTATTGAAACCGATAAGATCAGTTGGCGTACCGTAGGGCTCGGCGATGGTTGTCTGAATTTGGGCTATCAGGCGATTTGCATCTATCATTTGAATCTATTATAAGATTATGCTAAAATGGGTCAAGCTCGTTCAATGTAGTCGCTGGCCTGAAAAATGGCGAGAGGAAAGTCCGGGCAGCACAGGATACGATAGTTGCTAACGGCAACCGCGCGCAAGCGTAGGAAAAGTGCCACAGAAACTAAACCGCCTTAGCTTCGGTTAGGGTAAGGGTGAAAAGAGTGGGGTAAGAGCCCACAGACTTCGCTGGTGACAGCGGGGTGGGGTAAACTCTATTGGCTGCAAGGAGACCTAGATACCGTGATCCGCGGATGGTCGCTCACCGCTTGACTCTATGAGCAATCGTAGAGCTAGATAGATGACTACGGGTTGCACTTCGGTGTAATTACAGAACCCGGCTTACTAGAGCGAGCCGTTCAAAAACCACTTCTTTCGAAGTGGCTTTTTGATGATTACTTTTTCTTGGCTGTTTCTTTAGCGTTTTTGTTATGCCTCGTGACAAGCGGAACGTAGAGAACGAGCGTAATAATAACAGAGAAGATAAGAGGTTGAATGATGTATTCATTTGTATTGTATTGGAATTCAGAATGCGTAATGATGTTGGTCCAAAAGAGGTCTAGAAGAGGAAATAGAACTAAGCTGGCAATGAAGACCGAAACAAAATAAATAATTGCTTGTGTTTTGACATTCTCAATTTTCTTGCTCATGGTTTTATTGTAGCATGGATTGACGAGAGGGGAATGGTGTGATAGAATTAACGACAGGTTGCCGCCTTAGCTCAGTGGTAGAGCACTTCCATGGTAAGGAATAACTCCTACCCCTGTGGCGAAAGTCGTGCAAGATTTAACAATTTGGATATGCCGTCTTAGCTCAGTTGGTAGTAGCGCATCCATGGTAAGGATGAGGTCTCGGGTTCAAGTCCCGAAGACGGCTCCATATAATGACTATTAAAACTCGTGAACACAAAATGTTTGCGAGTTTTTTGTTTCTTGCTTTTCCTTAGAAGTCATTGGCGCACTTTTTCGTATAGGCCTTTAGACTCAGAGTGGTGAACCCACTAGTACAAATCTATATCAACTTAACTGAAAGGATTAATAATGCATATCGAAGTTCAATAGATCGTAAGCATTTGCTCCGGCTCATATCGTAGACTTTCTCCCACATAAATACGAGCCATATGAGCCGGAACTTGAGTAGAAGCTTTATCCGGATCGATAAGTAGCCGCAATTGACTAAATGGCAGTTAAAAGCATCCAGTACCTTATCTGCCGACAATATGAGGTTTATCCTCGCTAAATCTTGTCGGTCCAGATGAGGCTTCTATTCTGGATATTCATCCATTGAAGAAATTAGAATCGGACGCGGCGCGTTGCCGCCTGGATTTGGGCCAATAACGCCCATATCTTCGAGCTCATCAATAATGGATGCGGCACGACCGTACCCGATACGTAGCCTACGCTGAAGAAGTTCTGTACTAATTTTTCCTACTGTAACGGCAATCTCTGCCGCTTCGCGGACGATTTTGTTGCTATGTGCACGCTCGTACGCTCGACGATATTCCAAGAATGATTCATAGAATTCGTCAAAGTCGCTCGGCGCTATTTCTAATTCAACTTCCTTTCCGTCGATTTTTGCTTTTAAGTTTATACTTGGTTCACTCATTATTGCTTGCCCCTCATCTTTTTAAGTATTTCTTTTATACTTTTAGGATCGTCAGATTTTTTAGCTGTCTTTTTCTTGTCAGTAATATTCTCAAAGAATTCATTATCCTCGAATCTAGTTCTAAGAATTGGACACTCGTTCATGGACGATAATCTATCTGCTATGTCGATAATTTCTTCCGACAAATATACATCATCTCGCCATTCTTTCGGTATAGATTCAAAGCCATAGTATGCTCCTGCGAGCTGCCCATAGATTGCACCATTCGTGTCGGTGTCGCCACCTAATCCTATGACCGCAATCATTCCTTCTTTGAACGATTTAAAATGCGATAAACCCCATATAGCAATCGCAAATGCGTCTAAAATATATCCGCCTAAGTCTCTAAACTCTTCGCCGTCTTTAGACTGAATAGCACGACTGATTGCGTCATGAATTTCATTCTCGCAGTTTCTTTCTTCTTCATTGTTGCGCGACAGCCAACAGGTGCAATGTTCGATAGCACTAGCGGTGTCTTTATAGGAATAGCAAAGAGCTAGGAGCGTTGCGAAGGCTTCTGTTACAGCTATAGCCATATACGAATCGTGTGTCTCTCGGCACGATAATCTTGCTAGTTCAATGATATGATCTCTTTCTTCTGGACTGCCTGCTTTGGTGTCATGCTTTCCTGCAATTACAATTGGAGCGAGTCGCATAATTGCGCCATTGCCGGCGTTCCACTCTTTTTCGGCATCTTTTGGCACTATTGGATCGTTACGAAAATTGCTTAGAGAATGAGCGGTCTGGCCGCCTTCGTCATAGCCAAAGTCAAAATAGCTGCGATAGCCGTAGGCCTCCCAGTCTAGATACTTATTCATGATGTCATATGAATCATAGCCGCCACATTCTAAGAGACTATCCGCTATGCATAGCGCCATTGATGTATCATCAGTCCATACACCCTTTGGTAATACGTGGTTGTCATGCATATGGCGGATGTAATCTAAATTCATCCTTATGGCATCACTACTATTGCCAAATTGTACCGGCGCGCCTAATGCGTCGCCGATAGCAAGCCCTATAAGCATACCACGGGCTTTACTAGTATATTTATCTACTTTTTCATTGAGTTTTTTCGTCTCGAAGGTTTTCGGCAATACGACGTTATCTGTATGGTTTTTGAAATGCGGAGCCATCTGTTTTGGGCTATAACCTGCGATTCCGCAACCAATTTCAGTGACAAGAAATGTCAGTTCTGGGTGTTCTTTCGCAAATTTAAGAAATCTCTTTATTTGGGCTACCATCTCTTCATATCCATCCATTGTATTAATGGCATAGCTTTGACCTTGTAATCCCTCTGCCTGGCCCATTTTGGCCCCAAACTTGCGAACAGCCGTCGCGGCAGCGCCGCCTAAATGTGCGCCATGGCCATTACTGCCGAAAACGAATACTTCATCTTTTTCAAGTTCCGTAATATACCCGTTTTTATCATATTTAGCCATATTAGTCCTTTAATATTTTCTTTGCTAATTCATATTTCTTTTTACGTGCTTCGTTAAGACCACTCGCACGCTTCGGATCGGTGTTATTCGCTAAATCTGCTAGTTTTACTTGCTTAGCGAGAGGATTTGCCTTAACGCGTTTGAGATACGATTCGTATTCTTCGTCCTTTGGCTTGCTTAAGAGCTGAACAGTCTCGACGATATTCTTTGGTATGCCTCTCTCGAGCAGATATTCGGCCGTTACGTCAGTATCCTCGATGGTGTCATGAAGAATTGCGATCGTCTTTAGCTCGAGGGTGTCTAATTGTGCGGCTACCGCCATTGGATGAAGAATATAAGACACGCCATTCTTATCTACCTGGCCTTTATGAGCTTTTAGGGCTATTTCTAGTGCGGTTTCAAATATTTCGTTCATGGTCATCCTTTCTACGGCCAGCAGAAAAATTCCGTCTTTATGTTATGTTCGTCACAATACTTTTCTATCTCCGAAATGCGTCCGTCTTTTCCGAACTTTTCTTTCATGGCAGCAAGTTTTTGTTTATCGGTTTTATCTGCGACACCTAAACTATCGAATAGCTTGGTAGTATTTTCTTTATCTAGAGACAGCTTGTATTCATAGTCGTCACCCATACCGCGTAATTCCTCGACTCTTTTTCCGTAGTCGAGCCCATCAAGAAGCAATTTTCCATCTTCAAGAATAGCATCTATATTAATCGTGATATCTTCATCTTCATAATGATGGAAAGTAATCTTCATACTTCTATTATATCATTGCGTATAAGTTATGCTGTTCGTCTCCACATGTAGACTGTAATGTATGGTTGCTGGTAAGGAAGGGGTCTCGAGTTCAAATCTCGAAGGCGGCTCCATTTTTTATGTCTTGAAAAAAGCGCCACGAATGAGTGGCGCCTTAAGTGATGGGGATTAATAGATTCTCTTCACGTTACGATTTTGGTAGGCAACTTCAAAACCGTCGTACTCTTGGTCGGCTTTGCGCATGATAGCGTCAGCGGTTAAATATCCGCCGACTATTGCTAAAATAACGACAAGAACTGCGAGCAGAATGATATATTCGCTACCTTTCTTCGAACTTCTGCGTGACTTTTTGTCACCGCTGAATGCTTCCACGATGCGACCGAAGGCGCTTGGAGCATTTCTGGCTAAGCTGATTGTGTTATGAATCTGGGCGTATGAGTTCCAGCCGGCAGTTGCGATATAAGAGAAGGTTTTCTTCTCGAACGCTGCTTTTAAGCTAGCCAGCCAGATACGGATGCCAGATAAAACAATCGGAACTGCCACGAGCAGATAGAGAATGTCGCCCGCGAGCGACTCAAAATCTGCGATCACTTCTGCATCAAATTTGCCAGTAGCCTGCATGATGTATGGTGCAATTAAGAGTAAAATGCATCCGTAGACCATAGTAAAGCCAGCTACTGCCATGATATATCCGCAGACGATGTAACGTCTGAAACTGCCGCCGACTTCTTTCGACTCTGACCAATAGCGACCTACACAGGATGCATTAGACCAGGATATAAAGAAATTTAAGCCGAGCAGTAATATATATAGAAAAAACATATCCCTCACCTCCTAAAGAACTGTCCCACCACTGAAGTGATATTATAGCATTATCGGGTAGGATAGTCAATAGCATTAACAGGGGTAAGGTATTGACTTTTTGTTGCGCTTATGCTATAATGTATACATTGCATCATTGAGGTGAGAACATTAAAAATATGAACTTAGTTTTTATGTTTTTTCTCATGTGCTTAACTTTTTCGGCAAAAAGAAATGAAACAGGCTTTTGGAGGTTAAGAATTATGACAGCTAGAGAACTTAGAGACATCGGAGAGCTTGGATTATCTGAAAAATCAGCGATGTATTTTGCTAGTCGAGGCTTTGAGCCGCAGCATCTTGTGTATTATGGTCGTTGGTTTGAGCATAATACGAGAGTAGATGAGCGGGGGTTCAATTATGTGCCAGGGGCAGAGTCTATGAGCTTTTGGGCCATCAAGTTTAACGGTAGAACATTTTTCGTATCATTAGATAGAATGCGCGAACTCGTAAAATGTCTTAAGGCGCTTGGGCTGATTCGTCCCGAGTTGAAGAAAGATTTGGCGGGAAACATCGATAGCTTTAATCTTTATGCATACGGGAGAGATTCGAAGTATTGCATCTGGAGTAGAGAGTTTAGCGGAGATGATCGCTATTCGCAGTTCAATGACTGCTATGAGACATATGTCCCGATCTTTGAGTGTACATAAGACAGTTCATGATTTGAATACCCGGCATTGCCGGGTATTTTTTATTTTAAGAAGCCATTAATGATCTGAGATTCGGCTTGCTGGCTAGTGAGACCAAGCGTCATGAGCTTATTGAGCTGTTCGCTGGCGATTTTACCGATGGCGGCTTCGTGAATAAGCTGGGCGTCGACGTGTTTAGCGTCTAGGGAAGGGGTGGCGAGAACGGTGCCGTGATCCTGAAGGATAGCGTCACACTCGGAGTGGCCGCGACAGAGGTTATTGCCCTCGATATGAAGGGTGAATTCCTGGCGCGACTCGTCGGTGGCGACGGAGCGAGAGACGATATCGGCGACGGTATTCTTGCCGTTCAGGATAGTCTCGATGTGGCTCTTGGCGTATTGCTTACCTTGGGTGAGCATTTTTTCGCGAATGAGAATCTTGGCGTCATCTGCTAGTTCGGCTTCAGTGATGCGGTCGGTGGAATCGACGCCACGAATTTGTTCGAGTTCAGCCTCAGCGTAGGCGCCTTTCTCGAGGTAGAACTTGGAAACTGGGTTCAGGATTTTGCCTGCGCCTGGGCCAGCACCGTAATGCTTCTCGATATAGCGGACCTTAGCATTCTTACCGATATGGAAGGTATGGATGCCGTCGTGGATGGAGTTTTTCGGGCCGCAGTTATAGATGCCGCAGCCGGCGACGATAGTGATGTCAGCGTTGTCGCCGATATAGAAGTCATTGATAACGGTTTCTTTGTGGCCGGTTTTTGAGATGACAACTGGAATATGAACAACTTCGTCTTGAGTATTAGCTTTGACGGTGATAATGAGGCCGTTTTCTTGAGGTTCGACGTTGATGTTATCTGAACTCTGGCGACCGATAGATTCACCATTGACGCGGAAGTTATAAGCGCCAGCTGGCGGTTCGTGAACGCCGGCGACGGTCTGCATGAGCTCCTTTTCGATTTGATCGAGGGTTTTCATAGGTTTGCCTCCTGTAATTGAGGTAGTACATCGTCAGGATGGCCCTGTAAGGCTATCTGGCCGTCTCTGAGGACGATAATGCGGTCTGCCTGCTTAATGAGGCGTTGCTGGTGGGAGATGACGATTAGGGCGCGTTCTGGGGCTTTATCGCGGAACTTCTTGAAAATCTGAACGAGTTTTTCGAAGCTCCAGATATCAATGCCGGCTTCCGGTTCGTCAAAAACGGTGAGCTGAGCTTGGCGTGCGATGGCGGAGGCGATTTCGATACGTTTGAGTTCGCCGCCAGAAAGGGTATTATTAACCTCGCGCTCGAGGTAGCTCTCGTCTAGACCTACGGTTTCGATGAGCTTCTTGTAATCTGTTTCATTATCTTCGAGGAAAGTCTCGTGACCGGTGGCGGAAATCTGCAAAAGATCCTTGACGGTTACCCCTTTGAAGTGCGGCGGCTGCTGGAAGGCGAAAGCGATTCCGAGACGGGCGCGCTCTGTGATATCCTTATCTGTTATATTTTGTTTATTGAATATGATTTGGCCGTCGGTCGCCTTCTCGAGCCCCATAATAAGCTTAGCGAGGGTAGACTTGCCGCTACCGTTTGGGCCGGTAATGACGACGAATTCGCCTGGCTTAATATTTAGACTCAGATTGTTTAAAATAGTAGAACGTTTTCGGGCAGGTCCAACGGAAAATGATAGATTTTTGACCTGTAACATGAAATTATTATAACAAAAAAATATCCCCGGTTTCCCGAGGATATTTTCTTTGCGATGTTATTTTACGCTTTCGCAGATAGCGGTGAAGGCTTTTGGATCGCTGACAGCGAGTTCAGCAAGAACTTTGCGGTCAAGCTCGATGCCTTTATTCTTCATACCGTTGATCAACTTGCTGTAGCTGATGCCGTTTTCACGGGCAGCGTTGTTGATGCGAGTGATCCAGAGGGCGCGAAGATCGCGTTTGCGATTGCGGCGATCACGGTAAGAATAGCGCAAGGATTTGATAACACCCTGCTTCGCAAGACGGAAGCTACGAGTGCGGTAATGCTGCATACCTTTAGCTGCAGCCAAGATCTTTTTGTGCTTTGCGCGAGCAGCAACTCCACGTTTAACTCTCATGATTAAGCTCCCAATGCAGTTTTAACGTTTTTAGCAATTTTGCCCTTGACGGTGCCAGGGGTCTTCATGTTGCGCTTGCGCGCCTTGGACTTCTTAGCCAAGATGTGGTTACCGAATGCACGTTCACGCATAACTTTACCAGTCTTGGTAATGCGAACACGCTTAGCGGTACCCTTATGGGTTTTGAGTTTTGGCATGTTATACCTTTCCTACTTTAGTTAATATTTATGGCGCTTTGGGGTGTAGGGAACCGGTGGGCGTCGAATACGTAATCTTATTTATGGCGAACCATGAAGGTAAGATTGCGGCCGCTCATCTGGGCTTTGCCGTCGACAATGACGTCTGCGCCCAACTTTTCGATGATGCGATTCATAAGCTCAGTACCGATCTCTTTGTGTGCCATTTCGCGGCCACGGAAGACGATCATGATCTTAACGCGATCACCGTCCTCGAGAAGCTCGAGGGTCTTGCGGACTTTAATATTGAGGTCATTCTCCCCAATTTTCAAACCGAGTCTAATCTGTTTAAGTTCACTGCTTTTAGCGTTTTTCTTGGCGCGAGCCTGTTCTTTCATCTTTTGGTACTGATATTTGCCCCAATCGATGATTTTAACTACTGGTGGGTTGGCGTTAGGGGAAATTTCCACTAAATCCAAACCAGCGTCGCGAGCCATGAGCTGCGCATCGCGGCTAGACATAATGCCTAACTGCGCACCATCAGCACTAATAACGCGTACCTCAGGATGACGAATGTCGCCATTGATACGGGTACGAGATGTAGGATTACTGATAGTTTTGCTCCTCAAAAAATTAGACTTGTTATGGGGTAGATTATATCAGAAAGGATTATTTAATGCAAGCATTTTTACCCCTATATTTCTTGGCGGTATTGGAGGGCTTCAGCGAGGTGGGATTTTTGGACGGTTTCGCTGCTTTCGAGATCAGCAATCGTGCGGGCGACTTTGAGAGTTTTGAAGTAGGCGCGGGCGCTCAAGCTGAGAGTTCTGGCGGCGTTGTCTAGGAACTGCTGAGTGGGCTCGTCGAGCCGGCTGTAATTAATTGTTTCAACTGAGCTGAGCGCGGCGTTGAATTTGCCGCATCTGTTAAATTGTGTATTCAAGGCCTTTCGAATGAGATTCTTGGCAGTCTCGTGCTCTTGAGTGCTAGATGTTGTATTTTTTACTAAAACAGTGGTAGATTGCCGCGGAACCTTGATTTGCAGGTCGATGCGATCGAGGAGCGGGCCGGAGAGCTTGCGGCGGTAGTTCATGAGAGCGCCCGGAGTACAGGAGCAGATTTGTTCACCGGAGCCGAGGAAGCCACAAGGGCAGGGGTTCATAGTGGCGACCAGCATGAAGTCGGCAGGGTAGCGGATTTTCTGATGAACGGTAGTTAATGTAATCTGGCGGCTCTCCATTGGCTGACGGAGCGACTCGAGGAAGTCACGGTGAAATTCGGGAAACTCATCCAGATAGAGTACGCCGAGGTGGGCGAGAGTGATTTCACCCGGCAGTCCGTCGGCGCCACCGATTAGGGAAGTTCTAGAGGAGCTATGGTGCGGAGCGCGGAAAGGACGAATGGTGTAAGGCTCGGTGATATCTGATACAAGTGAATGAAGCTTAGTGAGCTCAAAGATTTCTTTATCGGTCGGTGGCGGTAAGAGGTTAGGAATAGTGCTGGCGAGCATAGTCTTACCGGCGCCGGGCGGGCCAGAAAGTAGAAGATTGTGATGGCCGGCAACGGCGACTGTGAGAGCGCGCTTGGCTTGGGTTTGGCCGGCGATTTGGTCGAGAAAAGGGCCATTTGTCTCTGTTTCTGTATTTTTTACAACGTTCTTCGTAAGGTGTTTGGGTTCCTGGTAGCCCATGCAGATTTGCCAGAGTTCGCTGAGGGTGGAGACGGGAATAATCTCCGGTATTTTCTTCTGATAAAGAGCGGCTTGGTTGGCATTATCTGACGGAATAAAAATGTGTTTTAGTCTGTTCTTGGCGGCGCATTCAACCACATTTAGAATGCCTCTAATCGGCCGTATTTTGCCGTCTAAGGCGAGTTCGCCGACAAATAGGGTATTCATGACGCTTTCGAGCGGGAGCTGCTGAAAATGCGTTAGAATGGCTACGGCGATGGCGAGATCGAGATGACTACCGGTCTTCGGGAGACCAGCGGGGGCGAGATTGATAGTAATCTTATCTTTGGTTGGATAGTAAAAGTCTGAATTGCGGATAGCGGCACGGATACGCTCACGGCTTTCCTCGATAGTTTTGTTGGCCATGCCGACGATGTTGAGAGTCGGTAACCCCTTGGCGCTATCGCACTCGATAGTAACCAGATTAGCGATAATACCAGAGGGGATTGCTGAGAATGATTTTGAGATTGTCATGGCGGGAGTATAAGGGGTGGGGCATTGAAAATGAAGCGTAAGTATGATAAAATCTCTGTTAAGTCTAATCTGGGGCTGACAAAGTTTAGACGGTTTATTGACAGTATGCAGGCGGGTCGAGTTGTACCGTAAGTACAGTAGTAAATGCAGAAAAAACTGCTAGTAAGCATGTGGCATACATGCCAGCTTACGCCTAAGATCTTGATTTATTAGGTCTTATCGGGTCACTCGAGATACCATAGCGTGATTTCGGTATTATACACTTGGTATTAAGGCCGTCCTTCTGACAGAGGTCGACACGAAAATTTAGTCATGGCTGCGTTAGGTTTTGTTTATTCCAGCCTAATGCGTTTGCCAAGATAAAAGAATAGACTATGCTCGTAGAATGCATACCTGAAGATTTATCGGACCCGGAGGCAGTATCCGGCAGCTCCACCATATGACTTATTTTTTATGTCAAAAAAAGACCGGCGGGGGTCAGTCGCACGGTCTTATTTTTTGTAAGAACAAACCCCACATTCCAGGCCAAAAAGTTGAGAGCAAGAAAAAGGATCGGTAACTGCGAGATAAACCGATCCTTTTCGTGTGGAGTGTGGAGTTATTTTGGAATCGATTTTTGTTTTTGGCTTTTGTGCAAGAATTTTACTCAAAAGCTACCTCTATAATAAAACGCCAAAATGCTAGTGTCAATAAAAAAAGTGTTGTGTTTTTTACATCAAACGAGTGTGGAAATGTGCAAGAAAATTGCACGAAAAATGCACAAAAATGAACGTTCAAAAATTGTCTTAAACGAACAAGTAATAAAAACACGGGCCTGTGGAATGTGCAGGATTTTTTGAGTTTCTGAACAACGTGGGTAAAAAGCCGTACAAAACGTTTTGTGATCGAAATGAGCAATAATTTAGGGCATGTTGTAAAAATGACAATAATTTCAATAAGGCCGTTTATATCTGTTAGGGCGGTATGTGTTGTAAAAAATACTACGAAAAATGAGCACATTTATTATTGACTTTTATGCTTATGTTTGCTATAGTGGACTCAAGCTTGATAAATACAAAAACAAGCAAAACAAAAACAAAAACGGAGTTTGAGGAAAATGACCTAGGAAGGTGGTTTGGCGTAGTAATAGCTTATTTCTAGCCATAAATTACAACTACTAGGAGTAAGCTAAGCTCCGCCAAAGCTTAACGAGAGTTAAGGAGCGTAGAGCGCGTAAAGAAGAAGCAATTTTAGCACATTGATACCCAAATAACAGAAGATTGCAGAAGACTTTACAAGGACGATGCCTCTCTATACGAGAGGCGGTCAATTAGCCAACAGGCAGACCTAAAGATTGTGGCTTTAAGTAATGTATATATTTGCCAGATAATCCTCTCTGCCTTTGGCTTTAAGGAATATCTTGGGGGAGAAAAGCAGCGATTTGACAGATAGAGGCTAAAGCTAGCTTATGATCAGTTGTAGATTATGCATAAGGGCAGGACGAGGCACGGTTTACTGTGTTATAATTCGCTTATGAATAAGTTACTGCTAATCGTAAGTGCTTGCGCTGCAATGGTTCTCCTTGCAATGATGTTTTTGACATCTCCGAGCACAGTAGGTCCGGCAGGTGTTTTAGTATTTTTTACAACATCCTACTTGTTCTTTTTAGGGCTTGCAGTTTTAGGCTGCAGGCTATTTTTTATCCTGCGTGGTGCGTTAGACAAATCAAAGAAAGCGCTTAACCTCGATAAAAAGAGTTTGCGTTACGGGCTAGTGATAGCATTAGCGCCGGTGATTTTGCTACTGATTGGTACCTTTGGTGGTATTTCGATTATGGAAGTGGCGCTAACGATTGTTCTAGAAGTATTACTTTGCTTTTTGACTTCACGTAATGTGATATAATAATGCTTATGGATAATAAGGGCGGCTTCGGAGGTAGTCCGACAGGGGTAGGCGAGAATTTGACTGCGCCGGAAAACTTAGCACCGAGAGGTGATATTCCTAGTTTTGATGAGTTTTTGAAGAGCCGCGAAGATCTTAAGCCAGCGGGCGAACAACCGATTAGCGCTGAAGCGCCTGGCCAGCAGGCTGAAGTGGGTGCAGAACAGATGTCGAGCGCGATGCCGATTGGTATGCCTCCAGGGATGCCGCCAATGGCAGACCAGACTCCTCAAGAGGTGGAAACGCCAGCTTTGACTGAATTGAAGAATATTAATGTACCGCGTGACGCTGAGAGCTTGCCGAAGGAATATGTGGCGGCAATTACGAAGATTATCGAGAGCGATAAGCGTGATCCGCATAAGTTAGTAGATGATCTTGATCAGGCACGCTGGGACATGCTAAGCAAGGCCTACGGCCGTAATCTGGGCGATGGTTTAAACGGAACGGGTGGTAATGGAAGCATTGATTAAACCACTAGTTATCGTATTAGTTTTTATCGTGCTAATAGTGATAGCATGGAGGATTTTTGCTAGCGCTAAGCGTGGCAAGAAGAATTATGCGCGTGCGCTTAAGATGGTGCCGATGCTCATTCATCTTCCACCATCAACAGATGACGTTCAGGTGAACGGCCGCGATGAGCGCGATGTGATTGGCGAGCAGATCTCTGAGGCGCAGGTAATGTATAGTATTATCTCGTCCACTTTGACTAAAGGATTGAAGACGCGTCTATATGGTCAGAAGCATATTAGTTTCGAGATTGTGGCGCATGATGGTTTTATTAAATACTATGCAGTCGTACCGGCGGTGCTGACAGAGGTAGTGAAGCAGGCAATTACGGCGGCTTATCCTACGGCACGTCTCGAGGAAGTAAAAGACCCTAACTTCTTTAGCGAAGAGGGTAAGATTGATGCGATTGCCGGTGGCGAGTTCCACTTTAAAGAGGACTACTGGTATCCGATCGCCTCTTATGAGGATACGAAACGCGATGCGAGCCTTGGTCTTATCAACGCTTTGTCGACGGCAAAAAAGGGTGATGGTGTCGCCGTACAAATAATGTTCCGCCCAACAGACGGTGGTTGGGTAAAAAAATCACTCGAGCGAGTACAAAATATAAAGGATGGGAAGAAATCAAAGAAAGCAGCTGGTTTGCTTGGTAAGGCGGTTAATAGTGCAGGTAACTTGGTCGGCGACTTGGCGGAGGCGCTTTGGAAACCGCCAGAGGAACATGATCCGTACAAGATCGAGGACAAGCAGCTAACTAATCTTCAACAGGAAGAGATTCAGCGTATCGAGGATAAGACGAAGTATCCAGGCTTTGAGACTTTGATTCGTGTGATTTCCAGCTCTTCGACGAAGGCACGCTCGGAGGCAGTGCTCTCGAGTGTTGTATCTGTTTTCTCGCAGTTTGATTTGCCACAATATAACGGCTTTAAGTACGATTTTCAGAACAACGCGGAGGATTTGGCACGTAATTATATCTTGAGGTGGTTCCCACAGGAACAGACTGATATGATTTTGAACAGTGTCGAAATTGCAAGTATTTTCCACTTGCCAAGCCAGAACGCAATCCCAACGAGCCAGGTTGAGCGCCAGGCAACCAAACAGGTTGATGGCCCGGCCAAGCTCGCTGAAGATGGTGTTATTCTCGGTGTCAACAAGTTCCGTGGGGAAGAAAAAATTATTCGCTTGCGCGATAAGGATCGCCGTCGCCATACTTACGTAATCGGTTCTACTGGTATGGGTAAGTCTATCTTGCTCACGAATATTGCCTATCAGGATATGTGTGATGGCCGTGGCTTTGCCTTTATCGATCCGCACGGTGATGCAATTGAACTACTCCTCAGTAAGGTTCCTCAGGAGCGCATGGACGATATTATTGTGTTCGAGCCGGGTAATATGGATAACCCAGTCGGTATGAACATGTTTGAATTCCAGAGTGAGGACCAGAAGGACTTTATCGTTCAGGAAGGTATTAATATGCTTACCTCCCTCTATGATCCTGGCAACCAGGGTATCTTTGGTCCACGTGCGCAGCATATGTTCCGCAACGCGGCATTGCTTCTCATGAGCGACCCGGAGGGCGGTACATTTATTGATATTCCACGCTGTTTCATTGATCCGGAGTTCGTAAAGTCGAAATTGAAGTACGTAACAGATAAGACGGTCTACGATTACTGGACGAAGGAGTTCCCGGCATCTCAGAAGTCGAGTGATGCAGGTGAGGTGACGAGCTGGTTCGTCTCGAAATGGGGTCCGTTCCTCTCGAATAAGATGATGCGCAATATCCTCGGTCAAACCAAGTCTGGCTTTAATATTCGTCAGATTATGGATGAGGGTAAGATTCTCCTTATTAACCTTTCTAAGGGTAAGACGGGTGAGTTAAACGCAAAGCTCCTCGGTATGATCTTTGTTATGAAGTTCCAGGCTGCAGCAATGAGCCGTCAGGATATTCCTGAGGATGAACGTAAGGACTTCTGTCTCTTCGTAGATGAGTTCCAGAACTTCGCGACAGAGAGCTTTGAGTCGATTCTATCTGAAGCTCGTAAATATCGTTTGAATCTTGTGCTTGCTAACCAGTTCATGACACAGCTAACAGATAAGATTCGCGAGGCGCTCCTTGGCAACGTTGGTACGATTATGTCTGGTCGTCTTGGCGTGACAGACGCGGAATTGATGGAGAAGGCATTCTCGCCGGTATTTACGGCGGAAGATTTGCATAAGCAGCCGAACTTCTGCGCGATTGCAACAGTGATGATGTTCGATATGCCGACGGCGCCATTTACGATTAGTCTCTTGCCGCCAATGGGCGAATCTTCGGATGAGTTAATGGAGCGCATGAAGGCGTACGCATTATCTAAGTATGGCCGTCCACGTGCAGAGGTGGAAGCGGAGATTGATGCACGTTTAGCGGCGACAGATGAGCCTGCACCAAAGGCTGCACCAGCGCCAGCTGCGCCAGGTGAAGCGCCGAAGCCATTGCCGCCAAAGAAGAACTTCTTGGATTCTTGGCTTGAGAAGAAGGCAAGCCTTGAGAAGCAGGCCAAGGAAGAGGCGAAGACGGCAATTGCGACGAAGCAGGCGGCGCCTGCACCGAAGGCTGCGCCGAAGCCAGCTGCACCGAAGCCGGCTCCAGAGACGCCTGTTGAGGCGCCAAAGGCAATGCAAGTGGCGGCCGCAACAGATATGCGCGCGAAGGTAGCGACAGCTCCTGAGAGGATGTCAGTTGAACCTCAGAAGACGCAGTTAATGAAAGATCTTGAAGATGACGGTGATGGTTCGAACTGGGTAGCAACAGCGGTAAAGAACGCTGAGGCGGCAGCGCCAACAGAGGCGGCAACCCAGGTGCTCCAGAAAGATGATTTGGCGGCAGGCGTAAAGATTCATCATGACAGGCATGCGGCTCCGCGCCCAGCACCGGCTCCAGTCCAGCAGGCAGTGCCAGCTCCGGCACCAGCCGCACCAGCAGCTCCAGCGCAGCCACAGATTACAGCTCAGCAGGGTAATCCTGAAGACGGCGTTGTATTAAGGTGGAGATAAAAAAAGAACCGGATAACACCGGTTCTTTTTTGGCAGTTCTTTTAGTGTTTCTGCTGGGCGAAATAGATTGCGACTATAGTGACGCTAAGAGCGAAACAGATAAGAGCAGAGTTCCGCGATGATTCTTCGTGAATTGATGACATGAGTTCGTATTTTGTGGTGCAATCAGACTGAGAGATATTGTCGAAGTCTTTAGTGCATGAGTCCTTGAGGGACTGCATACTGGTAGAGTCGATGCATTTAAAAATACCTACACCCAATAGAAGTACGGCTATTATTAGCGTTAGGATGGATGGTATTTTTTTATTTGTTTTTGACATTTCTATTTGTCTCCTTTTGAAATAAATACTAGCATACTTTAAACGAGAGCGCGAAAAAGGCGCGTTTTTAGAAAAAACGGGTAAATACTAGGTTTTGCGAGCAGAGGGGCCTTAGAAGCGCTTTTAAGGGCCTTAGACTTGATTTTTGGGGGTGCAGCGTGCTAGAATAATACTTGTTATATAAAAAGTAGAGGTAAAGTATAAATGGCTGCAGCTAAGAAGTCCGGTGGGGCCGACGAAGAGTACAATGCGTCCGAAATTCAGGTTTTGGAAGGCCTTGAGCCAGTACGTAAGCGTCCTGGTATGTACATCGGTTCTACTGGTTTTGATGGTCTGCATCATCTTATCAAGGA
>DESW01000029.1:46203-47560 GCA_002361425.1 Candidatus Saccharibacteria bacterium UBA3304
GGCTGCCGTGTAGATGATGACGGCCGTGGTATCCCTGTAGATATCCACCCAAAAACAAAAATGTCCACACTTGAGACGGTCTTAACCGTGCTCCACGCCGGCGGTAAGTTCGGTGGTGGTGGCTATAAGGTTTCTTCCGGTCTCCACGGTGTTGGTTCTTCGGTCGTAAACGCTTTGTCAAAGCATATGATCGCCGAGGTCTATCGTGATGGTAAGATTAATCACATTGAGTTCGATACCGGTAAGACGGTTAAACCAATTGAGGTTACTGGCTCCACGAGCAAACAGGGCACGAGCATCACGTTCTATCCTGATGAAACAATTTTTAAAGAGACGGTTACCTTTGATTATGACTGGGTAGTGAACTATCTTCGTCACCAGGCATATCTAACCAAGGGTATCCTCACCTCTGTTCATGATGAGCGCACTGGTAAGAGCGACTCCTTCTACTTTGAAGGCGGTATCAAGAGCTATGTTCGCCGTTTGAACGAGGGTAAGGAAGTGGTCTCCGACGATATCTTCTACGTAGAGAAAGAGGTGGAGGATTGTGTTGTTGAGGTCGCTGTTCAATATAATGATTCGTTCTCTGAGACGATGCGCCCATTCGCCAACAACGTTCTTACCCCTGATGGTGGTACGCATGTAGTTGGCTTCCGCACCGCTCTTAACCGTGTAATTAATGATTACGCACGCAAGAACGGTCTCCTCAAAGAGAAAGAAGATAACCTCACCGGTGACGATATTAAGGAAGGTTTGACCGCTGTTATCTTGGTGAAGCTTCCAGATCCACAGTTCGAAGGTCAGACCAAGAATAAGCTTGGTAACCCAGAGATGCGTGGTTACGTCGATAAGGTTACGAGTGAATACTTCGCTTACTATCTTGAAGAGCATCCAGATATCGCTAAAAAGATTGTTCAGAAGGCAACGCTCGCCGCTCGCGCACGCAAAGCTGCACGCGCGGCCCGCGATAACGTTATCCGCAAGGGTGCTTTTGAAGGTCTTAACCTACCTTCGAAGCTCGCTGACTGTTCCTCGAGAGACCGCACCGAATGCGAACTCTTCATCGTGGAGGGTAACTCCGCAGCAGGTTCCGCAAAGGAAGGTCGTGATTCGAAGATTCAGGCAATCTTGCCACTTCGCGGTAAGGTTCTTAACACCGAGCGCGCACGTCTCGACAAGATGTTCGCGAATGCTGAGATTGTCTCTCTAATTAAGGCGTTAGGCGTTGGTATTGGTGATACTTTTGATATCAACGGTCTTCGCTATTACAAGATTGTGTTCATGACCGATGCGGATGTAGATGGTGCACATATTTCAACTCTACTTTTGACTTTCTTCTTCCGCTATATGCCAGAGG
>DESW01000026.1 GCA_002361425.1 Candidatus Saccharibacteria bacterium UBA3304
TGCCCGGAGCGTTGCCGGTAACCAGCGTTAAGCGCAGAGCGTCGGCGCCGTACTGCTCGATGACCTCGAGCGGATCGATTCCGTTGCCGAGCGACTTGCTCATCTTGCGGCCATCATTACCAGCCAAAGTACCGGTTGTAATCACATTCTTATAAGCCTTGTCGCCAAAGAGTGCCGTGTTAACCGCATGGACATAATAGAACCATGCACGTACCTGACCGACATACTCAACAATAAAGTCTGCTGGGTAGTTAGCTTCAAACTTTTCCTTATTCTCAAACGGATAGTGGAGCTGCGCGAATGGCATTGAGCCAGATTCAAACCAGCAGTCGAGCACCTTATCGACACGCGTAAAGTGTTGCTTCACGACAGCCATCGGACCACGCGGGATTGGTTCACCCTGGGCATGTTTATCTAGGATTTCCTGCCACTCTTTATACGCCTTCTCAGCATCTTTATCGCTGAGCGGACGCACAGACTTCTTGCCGTTCGAAAGCATTACACAGTAAGCATCGAACTCAACCGCATCAACCCATGGACGATGATAATCTTCGAGGCGCTGGCCAGAATACTCTTCGAGCTCATCATAGGAACCAAAGGCGTGCAGATACTCACCGTCTTCACTCTTCCAAACCGGCATCGCCGTTGCCCAGAAACGATCGCGGCTAAGGTTCCAATCTGGAGCCTGCTCGATATTCTTCGCAAAACGACCATGTTTTAAGTGTTCTGGGAACCAGTTGATCTCCTCGTTCTTCTCGAGCATCAAAGGCTTGCTGCCCTCAATATCAAAGAACCAGCTAGGAATTGCGCGGTACATAATGCGCTGCTTACTGCGTGGATTAAATGGATATTCGTGCTTGATGTATTCAATCTTCCAGATAATACCCTTCTCTTCGAGGCATTTTGCGATGAACTTGTTCGCCGCCCAAACCTCAAGACCATTCTCGTCAGTATCGCGAACGCCAATCTCGTGTAACTTCTCTGCCCACTCTGGGAAGTAGTAACCATTGTCGTCAATCGTGTGGCGAGTTGGAATCTTATTCTTCTTACCGAGCGCAAAGTCATCTTCGCCGTAAGCTGGTGCGATATGAACGATACCAGTACCATCCTCAGCGCTAACAAAGTCAGCTGCCCAAACTTTATGAGCATTCTCATCCTTCGCAATCTCATCATCCATCTCAAAGAGCGGGAGATATTTCTTACCAACTAGAGCCTCGCCCTCAACAGTGCTTTCTGGCTCTTTGTAAGCGTCGCCAAGCACCTTCTCGGCCAATTTAGTACAGAGATATACCTTCTTGCCATCAAGCTCATAGAGGCCATATTCTAGCTTTTCAGACACAGCAAGCGCCATGTTTGCGGGAAGCGTCCAAGGCGTCGTCGTCCAAGCCATGATATATTCATCAGAATCAGCTAGCTTAAAGAGAGTGTAAGCGCTAGGATCAGTCACGGTCTGATATGCATCATTGTCCATCGTCACCTCTGCCTTAGAAACAGGGGTAGCGAACTTCGTATCATACATAAGGACCTTCTCGCCTTCGTAGATTTTACCCTTTTCGTAAAGGGTCTTAAATGCCCACCAAACAGACTCCATGAAGTCTTTGTTCATGGTGCGATAGCAGTTATCGAAATCAACCCAACGGCCAATACGATCAATCGTGCCACGCCAAGTCTCAGAGTTAGCTACCATCGACTCGCGTGCCTTAATAATGTAATCTTCAAGAGAAATCTTCGTGCCGATATCACGACGGTCAGTAATACCAAGCTGCTTCTCGACGAAGTTCTCAGCTGGCAAACCATGGCAGTCCCAGCCCCAACGACGCTCAACATGCTTACCGTTCATCGTCCAGAAACGCGGCACGGCGTCCTTCACGACGGAAGACAACAAAGTGCCATGATGCGGCATGCCAGTAATGAATGGAGGGCCATCATAAAACACGTACGAATTCTTCGCATCGCGATTATCGACTGACTTTTCGAACGTCTTATTTTTCTTCCACCAATCGACGAGTGCTTTTTCATACTCACTCGCGCGGCGACGTTCACCATATTTATATTTCATGCCCACATCTCCTTTCTTATTGAACAAAAAAATTCCAATTTTCATTGGAACTCCTTGGAGCGGTACCATCCAATTTCCGAATCAGAACAATTCGGCACTCAGTTCATCTCTCACGCGGATTCACGAATGGGTCTACTCGACCTGTCTACTCGCAGTTTTTAAGACACGTCTTTCTTCCACCAGCTCGCAGTTGATAGCTGCTCAAACGCTTTATACAAAAATTATATCACATTTATTCGAAATGCAACAAACATTAACGCAATTGTTACTATTGGTTCATCAAATAGTAATTTACGTCATCAATGCGTGGAAGGCTTGGGTTCATTCCGCGCCATTCCTGCACTAACTTGCCCTCATCGTCGAAAGCCAAAATCGTTGGATATTCCACGACGTCATAAGTACGGCAAATGCTCTCGCCTTCTGGCGTGTCCGGACTAAAGCTTTCTGGCTGTTTGCCCGTGCGATGTTCAAAATCGCGCAACCAATCAGTTACCGTGCGTGCATAATCCGTATCTTCGCGCCAAATCATTACCACCCGCATAAAATTACTCCTTTTCTGCTGCTTTATTTTTCATTCTCTCGCGCTGCTCTGCTATGCTACGCTCAAGATCTTCTAATGATTTAAATTCCTTAAACACGCTCGCGAAACGCACATAAGCCATTTCGTTCGTGTCGGCTAGCACCTCTAGAATCGTCTCGCCAATCAAGCTCGACGGGATCTCATCTTTACCAACGTCATAAATCTTCTCCTCAACAGAGTCAACAACGTTCTGTACGTCGAGGTCGCTGTTGAAGTATTTACCAACCGAGTTGCGTACTGCCTTCATCAATTTATCGCGATCAAAGGCCTCACGCGCACCAGAACGCTTACGCACCATCATGCCTGGGCGCTCAATACGCTCATAGGTCGTAAAGCGATGTTTTCCATCGAGCGACACACGTCGCCTTCTAATCATCGTGCCATCCGGAGACTCACGACTTTCGAGTACTTTACTTTCGCCAATTTTTAGATGGCTCATCCCGCCCTCCTAATCTTTATTCTTTTTGCGGCGCCTCAAGATTGCTGGAATATCACTGTCGTCATCATCGCTGTCGTTGCGAATCTGATCCCACATATTAACGTTGTCATTATTGGTAAAGACTGCAGATGCCTGAGTCTCTGGCTGAATCTCTGCTGCTGCAGCTGGTTCTTCAACTGGCATATTCTGAATTGGATCTGCTGCAGCCTGAGTTGGAGCAGAAACTGGTTCTACGCTACTGTTCAAATCGCTAACATAGGTATCCTGAAGAGCACGTGGATCATTACTATAGTACTGGGAATCGAAGCCAGTTGCGACAACCGTAACAATAACTTCGTCTTCGAGTTCTGGACGAATTGCTGCGCCCCAGATGATATTTGCGTCTGGGCTGATGCTTGCCGTAACAAGTTCTGCTGCTTCGTTAATTTCTGCCATAGAGAGATCATAACCGCCAATAACCGAGAGCAAGACGCCGCGTGCACCATCGATAGAAACTTCGATAAGTGGAGATTCAATAGCCTGCTGTGCTGCGATCGTCGCACGGTTCTCACCAGATGCGCGACCAATACCCATAAGAGCGGAGCCTGCATCCTTCATAATGGTGCGAACATCGGCAAAGTCCAAGTTGACCAAGCCATGCTCAGTAATAAGTTCGGAAATACCCTGAACACCCTGGCGAAGTACATCGTCAGCGATCTTAAATGCTTCGAGAATTGGAGTACGCTGATCAATCGTTTGGAGGAGACGATCGTTAGGAATCGTAATCAATGCATCAACATTGCGAGCCAAGCGCTCAATACCCCAGTTAGCGTTAGCTGCACGCTTCTGGCCCTCAAAGGAGAATGGCTTCGTAACAACGCCAACAGTAAGGATATCTTGCTTGCGAGCTTCCTCTGCAACAATATAACCTGCACCAGAACCGGTACCACCACCGGCACCAAGCGTAATAAATGCCATATCTGCGCCAGCGAGAGCGTTCTTAATCTCTTCGCGGCTTTCGTCAGCAGCTTTCTCGCCTACAGTAGGATCTGCACCTGCGCCAAGACCGTTAGTCGTGTCATGGCCAAGATGAACCTTGATATCTGCTTTAGAATTATGCAAAGCCTGAGCATCGGTATTCATTGCAACGAATTCGACACCAGAAAGGCCTGCTTCGCGCATACGGTTAACAGCAGAACCGCCGGCACCACCAACGCCAATAACTTTGATACTTGCTGTACTCTCCACCTCGCTCGGTTTAACTTCGGGCATGTTGCTCCTCCACATTTCAAAAATACTTAATTAGATGATAACATCTAAAAATCTTTTTTGTAAAGTTTTGCGCAAATTATTTGAACAATTTGAAGATTCTGGAGAAGAAGCTACCTTCTTTTTGCTTCTTTGGCTTCTTTGCAGACTTTTTCTCTCTGTTATCAAAGCCATCAATATTTGCTCGTTCATTATCGCCGAGCATCAAACCAATCGCTGCTGCGTATTCAGGTTTCAAAATATCTTCACTGACGCCAATGATTCCGCTTGGTTTTGCGACGCGCGCTGCGAGCTCAACATGCTTGCGAACAAATTGTTCGATATTACGAAGCTTAGCACCGCCACCACAAAGAACGATACCTTCTGGAAGTCTGCGATCATAGCCGGCATGCTGAAGCATTTTGCGTACGCCGTCAAAGATTTCTTCAAGGCGAGCTTCGACGACTTCCTCGACGTCCTTACGCTTAAAGCGGAACTCTTCACGACCACGCTTTACAACAATATCTCTATCACTATCGTCCTTCGTTGCAGAAACGAAGCGAATCTTAATCTCTTCTGCTACATCTGGAATCGTTGCGAGCACTGTCGCGAGATCCTTAGTAATATCGTTGCTACCAATTGGAATTACGCCAACAAACTGGAGTTCGCCCTCATCAAAGATTGCGATGCTAGTAGTTGCACCGCCCATATCAACGACGCCAACACCATTCTCGCGCTGTGCACTATTAGTAACAGCACGTGCGGCAGCTACTACAGCTGGCTCAAATGGGCCATGCGGCTCAATTGCTGCGCTTTCGCAAACCTTGCGAAGATTCTCGCAATCTGGAGTCAAAGCAGAAACGACGTTTGCACGAAGCTCAAGACGCGCACCATGCATGCCAAGTGGCTCACGAATGCCACCCTGGCCATCAAGAATATATTCATACGGGACAAGCGCTAAAGTCTCGCGGTTTGCCGGCACCTTACCAGCAATAGCCGTATCAGCGATACGAACAATATCATCTTCATTAATCTCATGCTCAGCAACGCCAACTGCAATCATACCGTCAATCTTGACGCTACCAATATGAGCACCATTAATACCAACATTTGCGGAGTCGACTTTAACGCCGCTCATGCCTTCTACCTTGGCGAGACATTCATCAATCGCCTTTGCAGGAGGAACTAGCTCCTTAACGACGCCGCGACGCATACCCTCAGTTGGGATTTCGCCATAGCCAATGACGGAGACCTCTTCCCCTTTTACAGTACCTAAAACCGTTCGCACAAAATTAGTGCCAACGTCAATTCCCACCGCAAAACGCGCTTTTTCTTCCATAAGATTATTGTAGCATATAAGCTTATGCTTGTGTCAAAATTTCGTATCCGTCGTCAGTGACGAGAATCGTATGCTCGAAGTGGCAACCTAAAGAGCCATCACGGAGACAAACCGTCCAACCGTCATCGTCATCTTCCACGACAATCGTATCTGGCTTGCCTAGGCTAGACATCGGCTCAATACAAATCGTATCGCCAGTATGGAGCGTAATGCCCTGACCCTTTTTACCATAGTTTGGCACCTCTGGTGGCATATGCATGCTCGTACCGATACCATGGCCAACATAATTGCGAATTACGCCAAGCTTACCTTTTTCAAGAGTCTTCTGGACTGCCGCGCCAATATCGCCAAGTTTTGCGCCATCACGCACCTGTTCTATACCTTCATAGAGCGAAGACTCAGTAAAGCTCAAGAGATGCTTCTGTGCTGCCGTTGGTTTATTGCCGACAATCATCGTAAATGCCGAATCTACATAGTAGCCCTTATATTTGATTACGAGATCATAGCTAACCTTATCGCCCTCTTCGAGCGGAATATCTTTTGGCGTGCCATGAATTAGTTCGTCATTAACAGAAATACAGATAGAACCGGGAAAATTCACCTCTGGCTCATAATAGGCAACGCCTGCGCCGGCAGCCAAAATTTGCTGCTCAACCCACTTGTCAATCTCTTTACCAGTCTTACCTGGCTGCGTATATTCTTTCAAATCTGCAAAAATCTGGGCCATAATCTTGCCGCCCTCGCGCATTGCAGAAACTTTTTTCTCATCCATAGATTATATTGTACCCCATTTAGTCAAAACCGCCTCAATACGCTCGGTAATTTGCTCAATTTTACCAACACCGTCGACCTCTTCAAACTTCAACCCCTCTTTTTCGAAGATTTCGCGCATTGCAGAAATCGTTTGCTCAAATATATCCCAGCGCTTTTCAATTGCGTCCTTTTTATCATCGGCACGGCCACGTGCTTCCAAACGCTTCCAAAGTTCTTCCTTTGGTACGTTCAAAATAATTGCACCATCAACGTTTTCAAGATCGCCATGCTTAACGATCCACTCTGCCTGCCAGACATCGCGTGGATAGCCATCAAGAATCGCATTCTGCTCAGCATACTCAGCCGCTTTCATCGCATCATGCATCATATTCACGACAAAGTTATCGTCGACGAGGTCGCCCTCTTTCATTGCTTTATCTAGATTAGGATTCTGCTGGTCACGCAAAAGCTGACCGACTGAAAGCCAACGCCAGCCATATTTCTCTGCCAAGCGCTGCCCCTGTAGACTCTTGCCACTCCCCGCTGGCCCAAAGATTATAAACATTTTTACCTCCTTTTTATTTTCCTCAAAAATACCCCGCAAAGTCGGGGGTATTCTTTATTTAAGGCCTAACTTCATGCGTTCGGCTTTTTCGGCTTTGCGCTTGTCGCGAAGAATCGCCTTGAGGCGACGCTCACGCTTGGAAATAGGCTTCGAGAAACGAAGACTTTCCTTCGCAGTAGCCATCACGCCACTCTGAAGAACCTTACGATTGAAGCGACGAATGATGTTCTCATTTGCTTCGTTCTGGTCTTTTCTAGTTACTTTGATTGCCATACTGCGCCTTATTTTATCATATCTTGTCGCTTACTTCAAGAGAAATTATCGCGCCTTCTATCTTCACTTTTCCGCCCCATTCGTTCTTTGAGAGCGTAAACTGGACCTTCACCTCATCGCCGGTTTCTACCGCCATTTGCTCCTCGGGCGCATAAAAACTCATCATCTTGAACTCATTCTCGCCATCGGATACCATGAGCGACAGATGCTTCTCTTTTAAGATACGCTTTCCGCTCACGCGCCCAACATACTCAAAAATTGGTTCTTCGTTGCCAGCGCCAAATGGCTCTAGCTGGCAAATCTCCTCATATAGCTCTGGCGTCAGCTCACTCAAATCACTCAGGACTACATCGCTTTTTGCGCGCAAATACTTTTCCTGATCCTTTAGATTCAACGACTTATAATAATCGTTTATCTGTTTCTTAAAACTAGCGAGCTTGTCTTTTTTGAAGCTCACGCCGCAAGCTCCAGCATGACCACCGCCAGATAATAGTAAGCCTTCTGGGCAGTTCTGCAGCGCCTCCGCTAGCGAGAACTCACCAAAACTACGGCCCGACCCCTTAAAAGTACCGTCTTCTAACTGCGTTAGCGCAAAAGCTGGCCTCTTATAAATCTCCGTCAAGCGCCCCGCCACGATACCGACAATCCCCTCATGCCACTTACCATTCGCAATAATCACCGGCTCGTCACCGAAGCTGCCGTCCACCTCTTTTACGGCCTTATCCTGCGCCTCGCGACGCTCCTTATTAAGCTCATCAAGCTCCATCGCTAAGCGCATCGCTTCCGCACGCGAATCAGATAGCATCAAGTCTAGCGCCAAATCCGCCGACTTCATCCTACCTGCCGCATTAATACGTGGTCCTAATTGAAAGCCAATTGCACGCGTCGTAATCTGTTCTAGCTTACATTTTGCCGCCTTCGCCAGTTCCTGCACACCCTTACGACGCGTCTTACCGAGTACTAGCATACCGTAATAAACCATAATGCGATTCTCTTCGCGAAGTACCATCGAGTCGCAGACTGTACCGACCGCCACCATATCTAGCAGCCACTTCTCCTGGCCGTCACACTTACCCCCGTTTTTACGCATATTCAACGCCCGCGCCAAGGTAAACGCCACGCCAACACCAGCCATATTTAAGCCATATTTCTCACCACGACGATGCGGATTCACTACCGCCACCGCCTTCTCTGGCACCTTCGGAATCTCATGGTGATCCGTCACAATCGTATCAACACCCTGTTCGCGCAACTTCGCAATTACCTCACCAGAACCGCTGCCACAGTCTACCGTTACGACCAGCTTTGCGCCGCGCTCGACTATCTCTTTGATCGCCGGCTCATTCAAACCATAGCCATCCTTAAAACGATTCGGCAGCATAATCTCAACATCAGTACAGCCGAAATAAGTCAACGCATTTTGACAAACTGTACTCGCCGTCACGCCATCTGCATCATAATCGCCATAGATGATAATTTTCTCACCCTTCTCGCGCGCTTGTTCAATTCTGTCCACCGCTTTTGACATTCCAAGCATCAAAAACGGATCAAATAAGTCTTCGTATTTTGGATGCAAAAAAGATTTGTCTAGCCCACGGTCGGCCAGCAACTGCTTAAAAATCCGCGTCATCCAATAATCTTACTTGGGGTCTTTTTGGCGTCTTCCGCCTGCTGACTCTTGATTACAATGCTCTGAAGCTCTTTAAGAATTGGGAACTGTTTGTTCGTCTGATAAATGCTAGTGTTGCCTTTTTTCGTTGCTACCAAAAAGCCACCTTTTGTCATCCGGCGTAACTCACGCTGAATATTGCCTGGATCTTCTTTGATAAGTTTCGACAAGCCACGGACGTGCGTCTTAAAATCTGGATATTTTGCGAAGACAACGATAATCTTGCGCCGCACCCGACTCGTCACGAAAACGTCTAACATTTACCTCCTTTGTACTGTCTCTATTGTAATTAGTGGTTGTAAAAAACACAACATTGACTTTTGCGATTTTTTATACCGTCATTTAAGGTATACTTATCTTATGAACTACTACCTGGTTGCGCCCGCCAAATCTTTCCATCAGAGCGAAAATCTTCTCACTTACGAGTCTGAAACTACACTCAAAATCGGCCAGATTGTCGAGATTCCTTTTGGCAAACAGAGCGCCATTGGCATTATCGCCGAAAAAACCAAGCAACCAGACTTCGAAACCAAGGCAATTACTCGCGTTTTATATGAAACACCCTTGCCAAAACACCTCGTCAAAGCGATGTTTTGGCTTGTCGATTATTATCGCTGCCCTCTTTCTAGCGTCGTAACCGCCATCTTGCCACGCGGCATCACTAAATCGCGCCGTAGCGCCCCTAACGAGCTCGAGAATACCCTCTATTCATCAGAGAGCCAAAATCCACTTTCCGCCGAGCAGAAGCGCGTTATCAGCGAAATTGAGGCCAACGCCGCAAATACTGTCCTTTTACATGGCATCACCGGTTCCGGCAAAACCAATATCTATATCGAACTCGCCAAGCGCCAGCTCGCCTCTGGCAAATCCGTCATTTTGCTCGTTCCAGAAATCGCCCTCACCTCTCAGCTCGTCCAAAACTTCCAGCACTTCTTCAAGGATGTTATTCTACTCCACTCTGAGCAAACCGAATCCATTCGTCATCAACTCTGGCAAAAGTCCCTCGAGGCAACCGCTCCACAGGTCATTATCGGCCCGCGCAGCGCCCTCTTCGCTCCCGTTAAAGACCTCGGCCTCATTATCATTGATGAGGCACACGAGCCGGCCTATCATCAGGATCAAAATCCAAAATACTCCGCCCTTCGCCTCGCTAGCCAGATGAGCAAGACTGTCCTCGGTACCGCCACCCCTCTAATCGCTGACTATTACATCTGTCAGCAGCACAAAGCTGTCGTTTCACTCGACGAGCTCGCTATTAAGAGCAATAAGACTACTTCTATCTCTGTCATTGACTTCAAAAACCGCACTAGCTTCACCCGTAGCCGCATCGTTAGTAACGAACTTATTGCCTCTATTCAGCAATCTCTCGATAACCACCAGCAGAGCCTTATCTTTCATAACCGCCGCGGCACCGCTCCTCTCACTATCTGCGATCAGTGCGGCTGGCAAGCTCTCTGTGAAAAATGCCTCTTGCCTCTCGTTCTTCACGCTGACAAATATCAGCTCCGCTGCCATACTTGTGGCGCCAGCTATCCCGTTCCTACCTCTTGTCCAGAATGCGGCAACGCCAGCATTCATCACAAAGGCTTCGGCACTAAGCTTATCGAGGAAGAACTTACAAAACTCTTCCCGCGCGCCAAAATTGGCCGCTTCGACGCTGATACTGCTACCGATCAGCAACTCAACAAGGTTTACTCAGAGGTTAAATCCGGCGCTTACGATATCTTGATTGGCACACAAATGCTCGCTAAAGGTTTTGACTTCCCAAAGCTCAGCACCCTTGGCGTTATTCAGGCCGATGCCGGTCTTAACTTGCCGGATTTCTCATCCGAAGAACGCACGTATCAATTACTTACTCAGGTCATCGGCCGCGCAAATCGCGGACACCAAAACAGTCGTATTTTTATTCAAACTTTTCAGCCTGAACAAAATATTATTAAGTACGCCACCTCTGGAAAATACCAAGATTTTTATACTTATCTACTCGAAAAACGTCAGCTCGCCAAACTTCCGCCATACACGTTTTTACTCAAATTATCATTGAGCTACAAAACTGAAAAAGCCACGGTCGCAAATGCGCAAAAATTGTTCAGAGTCATTCGCCAAACTATCCAGTCCGAAGGTTTGAATCAATTATTTGTCACCCCACCGATGCCAGCTTTTCACGAGCATGAACGCTCCGGCTATACCTGGCAAATCGTCATCAAAGCCAAGTCTCGCAAAGACCTCACTACAATTTTTGATCAGCTCCCAAAGAGCAGTTATCTTCACTACGACTTCGACCCCTACACTTTGCTTTAAGATTATGCTAAGATAACAGATATGAATATCGTTACAACACCTGACCCGCGCCTTCGCGTTAAATGCAAGAAAGTCAATCACGTTGACGACGAAATCCACGAGATGGTCGAGAACATGATTCAGAACTGTCTTGATTGGGAAAAAGAACACAAATTCGAAATCAGCGCCGCTCTTGCTGCTCCGCAGCTCGGTTACGATCGTCGCATTATTGTTGTGCGCGAAGATACCGAGAATAAAGAAAACGCTACCTTCATTCCTCTCTTAAACCCAGAGGTGATTAAGACCGAAGGCAAGATCGAGCGCGACTACGAGGGTTGTCTTTCCGTCCCTAACTATTACGGCAAAGTTCCTCGCCCAACCAAAGCTCGCATCAAGGCCCAGACTATCGACGGCCAAGAGGTGCGTATCAAAGCCGATGGTTTCCTTGCTCGTACCCTTCTACACGAGATTGACCACCTTAATGGCATTCTCTTCATTGATCACATCAAGGACGACAAAGACGCTTGGTATCGCCTAGACGACAAGGGCGACCTCGTCCCTATCAACTACGACGAAGAAGTCGCTAACAACAAGGACCTCTTCCCAGATGAAGACTAAGGTAATTTTCTTCGGCAACGAACAGCTTGCCCAAGGCATTAAACCAAAAACTATTCTTTTCGATGCCCTTCATAACTCTGATGAGTTCGAAATTTGTGCCATCCTCCTAACTAACCCAAATCACCGCAAGCCTTACGCTATTGAAAAGGCCGCCAAAGCCGCTAATATTCCCGTATATTTCAGCAAAAACAACGACGAAATTATGGAGATTATCGCTCAGTACGACGCTCCTGTCGCCGTTCTCGCTAGCTTCGGCAAGATTATCCCAGAGCGCATTATTAATGCCTTCCCTTGCGGAATCATTAATATTCACCCTTCAATGTTACCAAAATACCGCGGTACCACCCCTATTGAGTCCGCTCTCTTGAACGGCGATGCTGAGACTGGCGTATCTGTTATGCGTCTCGCTAAGGCTATGGACGCCGGCAATACTTTTGCTCAAGAAACCGTCAAAATTGAAGACGACGATACTAAACAAAGCCTCTACGAAAAGCTCGCAACCGCTGGCGCCGAACGCCTTTTGGAAGTCTTGCCTGGTATCGTGGCTAAAAATGCCTCAGAGACCGCACAAAACGACGCAGAAGCCACTTTTACCACCCAACTTAGCAAAGACCTATCTGAGTTAAAACCGGCCGAGAAAGCCGCTCAGACGCTCTACAACGAGGTTCGCGCATACGCCGGATTCCCTAAATCTAAGCTCGAATTGCTAGGTGTTCCATGCACTATCACCGCTGCTCATGTCGCTGACGCTGCGACCACCGAAATCGACCAGAAGTGCTCCGACGGCAAATACCTAGTAATCGACCGTCTCATCCCTGAAAACTCCAAAGAGATGGACGCCAAGAGCTTCCTAAACGGACACAAAAAATAACCCCTTCTTACGGGGGTCATTTTTTATTTACATACTTGCAAGCAATGCGTCTTTATTTGCAGAAATCTCTGCGCGCAATGCATCGACAGACTCTTGGATAATCTGCTGATACTGTGGGCAATTCTGACTGAGCCACTTAGCAGTTACATAGTCGCCAAGGACATCTTCTTCGGAGCCACCGATATTTTCAGCTAGTTTCTGATAAATAGCGTCGTTCTTGTAATCGCCAGCGCCAGCAATCCACTTATCGAGAGTTGCCTGATCGTTGTCGATAATCTTTTCGAACTCATCGAGCTGCTCATCAGAGAGACCTTCGCTCATCTTTTCGCCGATCCTCACCTCGAGCTGATCTTGCGCGTACTGCAAGAATGCCTCTTTCTGTTCGGCCGGCATTGACCCGAGACCTACGCTCTCGAGAAAATTGTCGTCAAACTTATACATAGCCTTTTTTCTCCTATTTTCCCCATTGTAGCACAAAAAAGCTAATGTTTAAAATTTAGGTAACTATTAAGCAATTTTCTTCTTCTTGTATTCACGAACAAAGAATTCAATGCGGTCGCCAATCTCAAGCTGAATCTTCTTCTGAGTCTTGAGAGACATACCACCAAGCTCACCCTCAGCGAGCGAAGGAACGTCGACTTTACCCTCCTGAACGTTGATAACTTCAACTTCGCCAAGCAAGTCTTTCTTGCGATAAGCGCGACCAAGCATACCAGGAGCGACACGGCCAGATTTAACCATACCACCAGCAATAATCTCAGTCTTTTCAGTACGGAAGACACCCTTGACCTCAAGTGCGCCAGTCTCAGTCTCAATCATCTCTGCATCAAGCATCTCTTCCATCTCATGCTTTGCATCATCAAGAAGTTCATAAATCACACGGTAGCTACGAACAGGGACACCATTGCGCTCCGCCATCTTAGCGATTGCATTTGGCACCGTAACGTTGAAACCATAAATAATCGTCTTGCCACCAGATGCCATATAGACATCGTTCTCAGACACTGCGCCAACACCGGTAGAAACGATATTAAGTGTAATCTCGCCCTGCGTATCAATCATACGGAGCGAATCAACAACAGAGGTCACGGAACCAGCCACGTCGCCCTTAACAATAACATTCAAAGTCTTAGTGTTATCAGCAGTATTCATCATACGGAGAAGATCCGTAGAGGTGACGTTAGCGTTAGCCGTCTCGTTTGCCTCAGCCTGAGCATTGAGCAATGCCATGCGGCGTGCAGTCTTCTCGTCCTCAACCTCTTCAAACTTATCGCCGAAGTTCGGAAGCTCCTTAAAGCCAGTTACGACAACAGGGGTAGATGGCGTAGCCTTGCCCTTTGGTTTGCCCTTCCAATCAAGCATCGTGCGAATCTTAGCATAGGTCTTACCCGCTACGATAAATTCACCAACCTTAAGCTCACCACCGGTAATCAAAAGGTTAACAACTGAACCCTTACCGACTTCCATATGGCTCTCAATTACGAGACCTTCAGCTGGAATGTTCGTATCAGCCTTGAGTTCATCGATATCAGCAGTCAAGAGAATCATATCAAGCAGCTGCTCGAGGTTATCACCGCGCTTTGCGGAGATAGGAACCATAATCGTGTCGCCACCCCATTCCTCTGGGTTAAGATTGAAATCAGTTGCAAGCTGAGCCTTAGTGCGGTCAATATTTGCACCTTCCTTATCAATCTTGTTAATTGCAACAATAATCTTTGCGTTAGCCGCCTCAGCAAACTTAATTGCCTCTGCAGTCTGTGGCTTCACGCCATCATCTGCCGCAACCACAATCACAACGATATCAGTAAGCATCGCACCGTGCTGGCGAATTGCCGCGAAAGCCTCATGGCCAGGGGTATCAAGGAAGGTAATCTTACGATCCTTATACTCCATCTGATAAGCAGAAATATGCTGAGTAATACCACCAGCCTCGCCTTCAACCGTCTTCTTCTTAAGAAGCGTATCAAGCAAGGTAGTTTTACCGTGGTCAACGTGACCCATCACTGCTACTACTGGTGGACGAAGTTTTGCATCCTTAGAAAGCTCACGCTTTGCGCCTGGCAACTTAGCCGAATTCTCTTTGCGCTCAAAACGAACGTTTTCAAAACCAAGCTCTTCAGTCATAATCTGAGCCGTCTCAACATCGAGGCGCTGGTTAATCGTCGCCATAATGCCGTTCTTGAACAACTCACCAATGAGATGCGTAACAGATACGCCCAAGGCGTTTGCTAGCTCATCTACCGTAATCGAGCCAGAAACCTGTATCACTTTTTCTTCCACTTTCTAGCTCCTTTCTTTTAGATAATATTGAGTGTAATAAAAAATTACACAAAAACTCCCATTATTTTACCATATCTATAATCGTCACGCAATGATAAGCGTTTACTCTCTTTGCAACCATCAAAAAAGCCGCGACTAGCACGGCTCTTTTGTAAGATTAGGCTTATTTAGCTTTCTTATCGCTGAAGCTCAAAGAAATCTTGCGGCCTTCCTTATCGATGTCGAGAACCTTGAATTCCTTGCGCTCATTAAGAGTGAAGATCTTCTCTGGATCAACATCGCTGCCTTCGCCGAGTTCAGAAACGTGAACGAGAGCTTCGACAGCTGGCGAAATCTGAACGAATGCGCCAAATGGGGTGATACGAGTAATCGTACCTTCGACTTTGTCACCCTTCTTGAAGTTTGCAATCTCGGAAAGCCATGGGTCTTCCTGAAGCTGCTTCATAGAGAGGCTGAGGCGATCCTTGTCGATAGCAATGATCTTAGCTTCGACAGTTTCACCAACCTTGACGTAGTCAGCTGGGTTATTAACGCGTTCCCAAGAAATCTCGGAAATGTGTACGAGACCTTCAATACCGTCAACATTGACGAAGATACCGAAGTCGACAACACCGGTTACTACACCCTTTACGACGTCACCGACAGCGAGCTTAGAGAAGCGCTCTGCGAGACCGTCTTTGATAGCTTCTTTCTCAGAGAGAATAAGCTTGTTAGTCTTGCGGTCAGCATCAAGGATGCGAACGCGGATAGACTTACCGACGAGTGCGTTAAGGCGCTGAAGGATTTCATCCTTGTCAGAACCGCCGACACGTGGGTAGTGTTCAGCCGAAAGCTGGGAAACTGGCAAGAAGCCACGAATACCTTCGTATTCAACAAGCAAACCACCGCGGTTAGCATCGTAAGGCTGAACCTCGATAATTTCACCGGCTTCGAGCTTGGCAGAGATTTCATCCCAACCCTTCTCTTTTACGGCTTTGCGGAGAGATAGCAATACCATGCCATCTTCCATTTCAGTATCTACTACGGAAGCAGAAACTGCATCCCCCTCTTTAAGCTGGCGCCCAAAGGCAACCTCGCGACGTGGAACGAGACCAACACCGCGTGCGCCGAGATCGATAAGGATCTCGTGCTTTTTGACTGACATTACCGTACCTTCGATAGTGTCACCCAAGACGATAGCTTTAGCATCCTCGTTAGCGAGGAGTTCATCCATCGTAATCTTAGCTTTTGTAGCCATTGATTATTGTTTCCTTTCGTTGGAACTGCTCATTGTTCTTCGTGCTACCACAAAAAACAGTGAGCAGTCCCACACTGCTCACTATTTTAATCTATTTTTTATCTGTTGTAAAGTTTAAGCGTTTTTCTTGAAAAGCGCTGCGTTATAAGCAAACAAGTATGCGCAAATTGCGACACCGAGGATAGGAACAATTACTTCCTCTGGGCCAGTCTTTGGCATGTTATTCGTAGTCGTAGGAGTCGTAGTAGTTGCAGGCGTATTTACGCTTCCAGCGTTGCTCTGCTTCTTGCTAGTCGAATTCTCTGAAGAGTTCTTGGTAGTTTCAGACTTAGTCTCTGTCTTTTTATCATCTTTCTTAGCTGAATCATTTGTTTTTGACTCTTCGGTAGTCTTCTCATTTTTCTCTCCACTTACTACTTCGGTATTTGCTTTTGCAACATCCGTGCTTGGTTTTGGCGTCTTAACACTTGTGGCCATGATAATGCCAGCGACTACGATAATCACCGCGAGACCAATCAATGCGCCCCAAGCCCAACGCTTATATTTCTGTTCGTTTAACATTTAATAACTCCTGTGTCTAAACTTAAGCATATTATATCACACTTTCGCTTATTTTGCAAGAGGTAACAGAGATTTTGCGTGGTGTATAATAGAGACATGTATCTCTGCATAGACATTGGTGGGACTAAAACTATCATTGCCCTCGTAAATCACAGAGGTAAACTCCTGCATTCGATCAAATTTGAGACCATTCCTGACCAAAAACTTTTCTACGAACGTCTCGTCGAACAGATTAGAATTAACTTTGTTGCCAGCGAAGTTCTTGCCTTCTCTGTTGCTATGCCTGGCATCGTTAAAGATAACAAGTGCACCTGGCTCGGCAATCTCCCTTGGAAAAACTTCGACATCGCCAAGAAACTGACTAAAGATTTCGACAAACCGACCTACGTCGAGAACGACGCTAATCTTGGCGCCCTTGGCGAAGCTCGCAACAATGCCGAAAAAAATCTATACTTCACCTTCAGCACCGGTATCGGGGGCGGTGTCGTAACCGATGGTAAAATCGTCAAGAAATACCAGGATTTCGAGCCTGGCCACAACATCTACGTCTATCACGGCGAGAAGAAAGAGTGGGAGGATCTCGCCGCCGCTAGCGCTATTAATCGCAAATACGGCAAACTCGTCTCAGAGATTAAGGATCGCGACGCTTGGAACGACATCACCGACCGCATGCTTCTCGGTCTCGCACCTCTTATCGCCAGTATTAAGCCTGACCGCGTCATCTTCGGCGGCCCTCTTGGCCTCGAACTCCCCCGCTATCGCCGCCAACTCCGCAAGAAGCTCAGTCTTTATCTCCCTAAGAACGTCCAGATGCCTACTCTTATCAAAGCCCGCTTCGGTTCTTTCTCCGTAATCCAAGGTTGTTATCTCTATGCAAAATCTCATCAAAAAAATCGCTAGCGATTACCCTGAACTAGAGATAAGCGCCGGCGAACGTTTCCAGTTCTCGCCGCCTAACCACCTCTATTACACTGCCAAAGAAACCGAGCAGCCAGAACTCCTCCTTCTTCACGAGCTTGGCCACTTTTTGATTGGCGAAACAGATTACTCTACTGATATTGAACTCCTAGAGATCGAAGCAAAAGCCTGGGCAAAAGCTCGCGAGCTCTGTGACAACTATCAGATTGCCTACGACGAAGATTTCGCCGAAGATCACATCGACAGCTACCGCGACTACCTTCACTATTCTTCTCTCTGTAAGAACTGCCAGCTCGCCGGCTACCAAGATAATAACGGCAACTACCACTGCGCACTCTGTGGCGCCACCTGGACTAACAAAAAATCCCCTACCGACTTAGTCAAGTAGAGGATTTTCTTGAAATGATTTCTTATTAAGCAGTCTTTTTTGCTTTGCCGCGCTTAGAGATGCGGCCACCCTTTGCACCAGCAATCTTTGCTAGTTCTGGGTTTGCAGCGAAACCACCAGTATGACCATTCTTACCACCTTTGCGGCCGATTTCTGCGTAGAAATCCTTACCATACTTGGTTTTGTTCGTGGAAGCAGCTTTGCGACCACCAGCTTTAGTTCCAGCCATTTCTAGCTCCATTTCTGCCCACCAAATAAATAATTATTGCCACCCTTTTGGAGTGATTAAACCTATATTAGCATAAATAGTATTATTTGTCAACATGTTTTTGCTTAAAAATATGTCATAATAACCGAACAACCTCTGTAATGCTTATGCTTCCGCCCTTCCTGCCGCCAAAAAAGACACAAAAAGACCCGTCTCGTTTCCGAAACAGGCCTTCTAGCGTCTCTAAACGGCTCGTGCTTTATTTAACAGGGGTAGAATTCTAGCCACAGCCTCGCGATCGTCAAAAATAGCCCTCGTGGGCTTTTCTTTAGAAAAAAATGGTGGAGTAGCAAAGACCGAAGCCTTCGCATACCCCATGTACTGGTGGGGATATGTGGACTTGAACCACAGACCTCGTCATTATCAGTGACGCGCTCTAACCAGCTGAGCTATATCCCCTTACTCGTCCTATTTTACTAAATTATTTCAATCCATGCAAGGCCTAGTTGTGCTATAATTTTGCTTATGCAATGGACATTCAGCTGGGGCTGGTTCTTTGGCGGCATCGCCATCGCGATTGCGGGCCTCATTATGGTAAAATTTCATCGCCAAATCGCAGACAATCTCGCGGGCGGCATTCAGAGCTATGACAAAATCAAACTCTGGGGCGTAGTAGCAGTTATTGGCGGTTTCGTCATTATGGCTAATCTCCACTCGCTGCTTCTCTACTTTATCTTCCATTTAATCATGCCGAACCAATTCCCTTGAGAGTCGCTTCCAACCAAAAACCGCCCAAACGGGCGGCTTTTTATTAATTCAATTCTGCACGGAATGCATTCGTTTCGCGCACCTCAGCGCCATGACTTTCATAGAAGCCCTTCGCGCCTTCCTTCTTCTCGCGGCTCGAAGAAGTGAATTCGAGACGACGGCAACCATGTGCGCGGCCCCATTCCTTTACGGCGTCAAGCAACTTGCCACCAACACCCTTGCCGCGACATTCACTATCGACCACTAGGTCTTCCATATAAACATTGCGATCGAGCGTTGCCATTACAATCGAAACAATCGTCATACCAACTACCTTACCGTCATCGACTGCAATCAAAATATCATGATAAGGCGACTCGACTAGCTCCTCAATCACTTCACGGCTAATTGCCGAGCCATCATGACGCGCCGAAAGCTGCTGGCGCAAACGGCCCATCGCCGCTGCTACCTCTGGATCATACTCTGTTACTGGGCCAATTTCTACCATTCGCCAATCTCCTTTTTAATTATTTCTGCGAGACCATCGCCAATCTCGTCGACTAGCGCAGCATCCTCGCCTTCTACCAAGATACGAAGCTTATTCTCAGTGCCAGAATAGCGCACAAATACGCGGCCTTTACCAGCAAAACGCTCTTCTGCCTTAGCGACTGCCTCATTGAAGCCAGCCACCTCGGAAAGATCACGCTTTTCGCGCACCTTTAGACCCCACTGCTTTGACGGAAGATTCTCGTAATCCGCCCAGAGATCAGCTAGACGCATGCCACTCTCCTGAACGATACGCAATACCATCAACGCCATAAAGGTGCCATCGGAACCTCTCAACCATGGCAAATAAATAATATGGCCAGCCAACTCACCGCCAAGACCAGCGCCAAGTTCAATACACTTCTGCGCCACATAACGATCACCATTTACGACTTTCGCTACTGTAATACCTTCATTCTCGAGATACTTAATCGTTGCGAGGTTGCTATACTCAGTCAAAACTACTGTATCAGCTGGCAATTGTCCCTGTTTCTTGAGATATTCTGCAAGCAAGATAACAATTCTATCGCCATCCCAAATGCGACCTTCCTCATCTGCAAGCACAATACGGTCAGCATCGCCATCAAGCGCTACGCCAATCAAACCTTCCTCGCGAGCAAGCTCTGCCATCTTTTCTGGATAAAGCGCGCCATAGCCATCATTGATATTCTTACCATTTGGCTCCGGATCAATCTGATCTACCTCTAGCTTAAACTCTTCAAAGACCTTGCGGGACCAATCATGGCCAGCACCACTTGCTGCATCAAGAATAATCTTCATGCCATCAAAGCCATTATCACCAACTAGGCTAGCAGCGATCTGCTCATAATACTTCTCGGCCGATTCGCTTGCCTGTTTCACAAAGCGCACCTCCGGCACCTCAATATCTGCCTCTAATTCAGCCTCAAAGAAAGTTGCCTCAACAGATAGCTCTTGTTCATCAGAAATCTTGTCACCATCGGCGCCAAATACCTTAATGCCATTATCGGTTGCTGGATTATGTGATGCGGTCAACATTACGCCGCCATCATATTCACCAGAATCTTTAATAATTACCTGCACAGCCGGCGTCGGCAAAATACCAAAGTTCTCAACTTCCGCACCAGCAGCCTGCAAGCCATCCGTAATTTGCTCGGCCATCCAAATGCCACTTTCGCGCGTATCGCGGCCCAAAAGTACTTTTTTGGCATACGTATTTTTCGCAATCGCACGGCCAAGTTCTTTAATAATATTTGGTCTAAGTGGCGCCTCACCGACCTTCCCACGAATTCCGTCAGTTGCGCCGAAAATACGTTTTTCCATAGGCTAATTTTATCAAAAAATCGGCCCAAAATCCACCAACATGATTTCTTCAAAAAATGCAAAAAATCTTCGACTTTTTTGAACGTTCACCAAAATTACCCCTGTTATTTTCTGAATAAATTATTTATGCAAAGTGTTGACATAGTTAAATATTCCGCTTATACTAAAAGTAGCTTTTGGAATTATTCGCAGATTTCAAAAGCCGCACTATTCTTCAAACCAAAACAAAAATTTAGCAAAAACAAACAAAACACAAACACCTTTATAGCTCCGATTCAAGCGTGACAATATTTATCTTTTGGTCACGGTGCACTGAATTCGGAGCTTTTTTGATTTCCGTTTTTTTCAAACCGCCCATGCTTGCCATGAGCGGCCTTTCATATTACCCTAATGGCAGTTAGAGACAAAATACTAAGGCACATTTTCAGCAATATTTTTCTTTAGCTCAGCATACATCGGAAGGAGGTGATTGTATGGCATTTCTGAGCGACGCACAAAAGCAGCACATAATCGACATTCTTAAGCGTTGGGACGAGCTCGGTCACGCACCGAGCCATAGTGAGTTCAATAGCGACCCTAAGGTAACGAATGCCATCGCATCTAGCTTTGGATCGTACGCCCTCGGGCTTGAACAGGCTAAGTATTTCCATGAGCATCCAGAACAGCAATACAGACTCTATCCTCCGCCACCAGAACCCCCTAAAACAGAGGAAAAAGGCGGAAAAAGACGCAAAAAATCTACTAAGGCGGCCCAAGTCGTCCAGGAGCAGTCAAAGCCCCTAGGACAATCCGTGCCGCTCAAAGTAGGAGAAACCCGAATTATCCCTAAAGTCGCGCTTAAAACGCCTCTCACGGCCCCAGAAGAATCAAAACCGGAGCCCGAGGAGTTCGTCGTGACGCCGATCGAGGAGATAGTTCCCGAAGAACCCGTAGAAAGCGAACCTGCGCCGTCCGAGCCAATGCCTGAAATCACCCCTATCCGTGAACCGGAGCTAGAACCGGATCCAGAGCCGGCCGATAAGCCTGCTAGTGACCCAGAAACAGAGGTGATAGAAGAGCCACTTACGGCCGACGCAGAGGAAAAATCAATCGAGGCAGACTCAGAAGAAATACCTGAGGAGCCAGAAGAAGAACCAGCCATAGTCAAGGAGGTAACTACTATGAGCCAGAATAATCAGAAAATCATTAATTTAACCGGAAAAACCGTAAGACTCGTTAGTAAAGAACAGCTTCGCAAGGCACTCAACGGCGTTATGCCGGACGTTTCACCCCTGGAAGACGGCGGCACTGCTACCGTTATGAAGGCAAGCGTCGACGTCGATAGCTACGTATTCGAAGCAGAAGATGATCTTATCGAGATCCCTATCGTTTCAGTTTATGGCCAGCCGTCGCTTATCAAGGATAAGGCGCTCCATAGCTTCCCTGAACCTAAGGAAGGAGTTCTCCTCCTCGTCAGCTACGAAGTAATCGAAGCCGCTCGCGATTTCGGTCGCGACACAGACGATCTCGTTTACCTGATTGAATACGAGAAGCACAACAACTGCATCTACGGCAGAAAACTCGGAAGAATCTAATCATTAAGAAAAATATTGCCCCCTAATCCCCCGTTCGTCATGGACGGGGGATTTTTCATGTTCTACCACTGTCTCAGTATTTTTTACAACAATATTTCACCTCTGTTGCCCTACTCAACTCCAATACGGCCAAAACCACCAAAAAACGCCCTTTCGGGCGCTTGGAAGTTTTAACAATTTAGCGTGCAATCAAGAACAACGCGGTTTCTAAATAGCTTTGTTGCATCTGATCGAAATCAGAAATGTAATTAATCAAGCTTACATTAATTACTACAACCGACCTAGCTACAAATTATATTGCTATAATCTGCGCATCTTATCCTTCTCTAGAAAGGAGGTAATCCATCCGCACC